>SVNW01000016.1:0-34032 GCA_015066745.1 Ruminococcus sp.
TTGACTCCTTATCAAATAAGAATGAGTAAGAATAAATGATGTTTTTGTACAGTATTAACAATAACGTGGATAAATATTTGTGATCTTATTTAGACACAAATGTTTCAAAAAAGGTTGACCACAACATATATTAATTTTAGTACTTTTAGAATAGTTGAATATTTAGGCGTAGATAACGAAAATGTTATATCTAATTTTTATAAAAATAAACCAAAAAATAAAGATAATTACTCTCCTTCTGTTGCTTATATTATTCCTTCATATCAAAGAATTTTTAAGTATAGAGAAATATGTAAGTTGTTAGGTATACAGATAGATAATGCTTGTATTTATGAGCTGGTTAATCAAATAGAAGATTCTAAAATTAGCAGTGACGATTATTATTTTAAATCTTTACTTTCCAAAAAAATGGCCGATATAGATATGAGAAGCAATAAAAAACAAATAGAAAACTTGATACAAAAAGCCTCTTATACAGAAATTACATCCGGAAATTTTTTTAATTTTTTTTATCTCGTTAAAACAGCTATGCTTAATAATATAGAGTGTAAAGATATAATAAAAAAAATTTTAGATTTCAAAAATACTCAAAATTATCTTATTGTAGATATATGTAAGGAAGAAATAAGGAAGCTTAATAATCCTTTTAAAGTTTTTTCTGATGATTTTGAAAGCAAAATACTGATATATGATGGAGAATCACCGATAGATGTATATTATTATTATTTTGTATATCTTGAGACAATAAATAAAAAACCGTCAGAACGAGTAAAAGAAAAGGTTCTTTTGGCGATAGATGATTTTTATGTAGAAAATGATCAAGGGGCAGGATATTTTAGAAATGAAGAATTCAAGTATATTGATATAAATATGACATATCAATGTCTTTATATAGAATATATTTGTAATAAATAAAAAGGAGAATAATGATGGCGTTGCTAGAAATAAAGAATATCAGTAAAAGTTATAATGATGTGAAAATATTAGATAATATTTGTTTAACTCTTGATAGTGGGGAAATGTATATTATAAAAGGTCGTTCCGGATGTGGTAAGTCCACATTACTTAATATATGTTCATTCCTTGAAAATCCTGATAGCGGTGAATTATTGTTTGAAAATATCTTGGTAGGTAGTCTATCAAACAGAGAACGTCAAACAGTTTTAAGAAACCATATAGGTTATATTTTTCAGGATTATAATTTGTTTGAAAATTTTTCTGTATATGAAAATCTTGTAGTTTATTTGCTCACTACAACTGATAAAAATAATTCTCAGATAAGTAAAGATATTAACGAAAAATTAGAACTTGTCGGTATAGCTGATAAGAAAAATGAAAAAGTGAAATTTTTGTCAGGTGGAGAGAGGCAACGTGTTGCTTTAGCAAGAGCTTTTCTTACTCCCAAAAAGATTATATTTGCAGATGAGCCAAGTGCTAATATTGATGATAATAATATAAAAATTATCAAACAATGTTTTGATGAAATGAGAAAAAACGGTACATCTTTGCTTGTGGTTACTCATGATAACGTTTTTGATGATATGGCAGATAAAATTTATAATTTAGAGAGAGGTATTCTTAAATGCGAAAGTTTAAAGTAGTTAAAGTATTTGTTTTAAATAATATATCTAAGACTATACCTTCAATTTTAACATTAACAACATTTTTGATTATATTAAATATTTTGCTGGGGATTTTGTTTTCGACAACGGGTGTACTTGAAAAATCAATAACAGATAATTTCTCTGTTCATTTTATGGAGATATTAAATAATGAAGATTTTACATATAGTCCTCAAATGTCATTAGATATTGAAAAAATTGAACAAGTAGATGAAAGTTTTGTGGATTATGCTCATCCAGTTCAGATTGAGTCAGAATCAGGTTTGTATGAATTGGTAACTATCATAGGAATGCCTAAATCAGTGCTTTCCGCATTGAAACTTAATACTGATGAAGAAAAATTTCTTTTTCTTCCGGATAAATTAAAAGATAGTTTTAAACTTGGCGAAGAAGTATATTTTGAAGAAACAGTCTATACTGGTAAATTGGTTAATGGAAGTTTGTATGACATTGTGGATTTTAAATATAATGTAACAGGCTTTTTTGAAGAACTTAAGTGGGATGTGTTTCCGGAAAATATAGCCATAATAGATGAAGAAACTTTTCTACAAATAGCTGATGTCGGTGGAGAGGCGGAAATGAGATCCGGGAGAATAATTGTATATGTTTCTGATGTATCAGAAATGAAAACTGTTGAAAATAAGATTAAAGAAATCTATCCTATGGCAGATATAAGATACACACTTAAACATACAGGTAGTCTTCCGGAATTTTCGAAGATTTTAATTGCAGTAAGTAGTGTAATTTTAGTTGTATTATTTGTCTTTTGCATTTTCAATATTAATGGAAATGTTAAACAAATACTTAATCAGCGTCAAAGAGATATTGGATTGCTTTCGTTATTTGGCGTTGAATCCAAGACGATATTCACAATATTTGTATCAGAATATTTTTTTAGTGGATTGTTTGCATTTATATTAACAGGTGGAATAACTACATTATTGTTTTTTATTTTAAAAGAAATGTTTAATTTAGGACAATTCCTTGAGTTTATGTGGATTTACATTGTTATTGATTTTGTAGTTTCTATTTTGATATTTGTATTTATTTCTACTTTGCAAGTTAATTTATCTTTGAAAAGATTAAATAAGTCAAAAATATTTAAAGATATTTTGAAATAGTGGAATTTTATAAATAATATGAATGTTATATAAAAAAACGTGTATCACAAGTTAAGTGGTACACGTTTTTTTGGTTTTTTATTTGTTTTTACGTCTTAAAGCAACTGCTGTTGTAAGTGAAAGGAAAAATGCTGAGATGATTGCAGGGAGTGGAGTTGTGTCGCCGGTGGGAGGTGACTGATATACTCTTGGTGGCATTGATCTGGGGGTGGTTTTTACGGGAGGAGCAGGAGTGGTTTCCGGGGTTGTGGTTACAGTGGTTTCTGATGTGGTTTCGGAAACTGTTGTGGTTTGCGGTGTGTCGGAAGTGGTGATGTATGTTGAGAAAGCGGTTGTTGTTATAGAAAATTCGGGAAATGTTGTGGTGGTTTCGGAAGTAGTTGTCTGTTCGGAAGTAGTTATTTGAGTGGTGGTAGTAGTGGTTTCGGGGGGAGTTGTTATCTGAGTGTTGGTTGTGGTTTCAGGTGGCTGACCTACTGTTTCGGGTGGGGTTGATTTATAATTTATGAAGTCTATAGTGTCGGTTTCTGATGAGTTTCTCATTTTGACAAGTTCGTGAATCGGCATATAGCCTTCAGCGCCCTGTGATTCGCTTATTATGTAGTCGCCTATGGGGAGATTTTCTACAGTGAGGGAAGATGAGGAAACACAGAGTGGATATTCTACAGGGGTGTCTGTGAAGTTTGTAAAGAGTACAACATCATTTGCGTATATTCCGTTTACATATTTTCCTTCACTGTTTTTAATTGTAAAACGTGGCTGTATTGTAAGCTTATCATCGGTTATTTTCTTGTCATCGAGCCGGAATATTTTGTTTATGACCATATCACCTGTGGTATCGGTGTTTCTTAAAGAGAATTCTGTATTTACAGTTTCGGTGCGGTCGGTGAGTTTCATCTGCACTATATCCTGATATGTGTCATCGTGAGTCAGATAGATCACCGGGTCGTATATTATATCGGATACATCTGTATTTAGCGAAAATATTATCTCGTCCTGACAGAGAGCATTTATATATACATAAAATTCATCACTCTGTTCAAATGTAAAAATATCTTCATTTACAGAAGCGTCAGGGCTTTCGCTTAAAAATATATGATCATTTTCATCTGCAAAGTTTACATTGTATGTACCAAAATCAAAGTTGCAGTACGGGCTGAAAGGTCCGTATCTGAAATAGCAGTCATCTTCAATGTACATCGGTTCTGAAACAGTAGCAGTATCGGAAATAACAGTCATGGTATTTTCGTTGTTTGCAAGCGGTGTGTCTGTGGAGTTTCTGAGTCTTGCAAATTCGTCGTTCATATATGGATTTATATTTCCGTCAGTGTCATAAAAAGCGAGATTTTCTATTGGTATTCCGTAAAGCATGCTTCTTATGGCGCATTGTGTTACGTAGTAAAAGTCAACATCATTTAAGCCGTATGCACTTTCACTACAGCCATAACCTGAGGCTGTTATACTGAAAATCTGTGCATATTCGGGGGTGTCAAGAGTTATCTCGGTGCATTTGTCTACCTGATTTGTGGTTGTGGGGGATTTCTGGTCGTGACGGCCTATGCAGTAAGCAGGTATTCCGTCAAAGCTCATCATATTTACGTTGTTGTCATTACAGCCCGGAATACAGAAATATCCGCTGAATGACTGTTCCCATGGTATCTGTGAGCCGTCTGACATCATACAGTATGCAGATGGTTTCTGAGTATTATCTGTAGATACCGAAAAATCTGTCTGTTCTATCTTCATATCTGCTTTTGAATGAATTATTGTAGCTGTTGCTGTAATAATGAGTGCTGAAAGTACAGGGATTATTTTTTTTGCTTTTTTCATAATAGTGTTGTCTCCAATCAAATTTGTTTTTCACTGGTTTTCATTATATATCTTTTTATTATGAAATACAATAGATTCGCCCTAAAGCGCATTTTTTCTCCCCAAAATGCAAAAAAGCGGAAATTTTTAACTTCCGCTTTTTTATATGATATCTGAATTTTATTTGTTCATTTTTGCTTTGAAATCTTCTTTGAGAGTTTCGAGCTTTCTTGTATCTTCGATACGTTTTACTCTTGCCTGTTCCTGAATCTGTTTTGTTTCTTCGATACCTCTTACGATGGTTGACCATGTCTTTTCGAGTGTTTCTACCTGTACAGAGTTACCTGAAGCAAGCTGTGCTGTAAGTTTTGACTGATATACAGCATTTTCAGCGTTCTTGATGAGCATTTCATTTGTCTTTTCGTCAAGAGCCTTGAGTGCGTCAGCCTGAACACGCTGTCTTTTGAGCATGATAGCCTGAGCAAGTGACTGTTTGAATACAGGCATAGTGATGATGAAAGAAGAATTTATCTTTCTTACAAGGTTTAAGTTAGAGAACTGCATTGTTTTGAGCATCGGGATTGTCTGAAGAGCAACGTTTTCGGCAATCTTGAGGTCCATTACACGCTGATCGAGTATTTCTCTTACCTGTGTAAGATTGTTAAGATCCATTCTGAGATTTCCGTTTTCAGGGTCTGCGTCGCACTGTTTCTGGTAATCAGCGATATATGCGTCGAGTTCCTTTACTCCCTGTTCGCCTGCCATGATGTATTTAAGAAGTTCGTTGTAGTAGTTCATGTTTGAGTCAAACATTCTCTGGAGTTTTACGTTGGATTCCTGAATTTCTTTTTCGTAACCTTTGAGCTGAACGTATATTTTGTCGATGTGTTCGCCCATTGTATGATATTTTCCGAGGATCTTGTCAAGTTCTTTTTTAGCATTTGAGAAGAGTTTCTTGAGACCCTTTTCTTCTGCGAGTTCTTTTGAGTCGAACTGATCCATAACAGCAGCAAGTTCAGTAAGAAGCTTACCTGAATCGTTTATCTGGTTTATGTCCATTGAGTTAAGAACCTGGTCGGAAGCTTTTGAAATTTCTTCTGCTACAGGAGCACCGAATGCTACTACTGTGTTAGGGTTGCTTACATCAATCTGAGCTGTAAGTCTGTCGATCTCATCACTGTTGAGAATCTGTTGCTGGAGTTCTGTTTTTGCTACAGCAATGTTGAATTCAGGTTCAACCTCAGGAACAGGTTCAGCTACAGGGGTAGGATCTGCTACAGGTGTTGCTGTTGCAAGCTCATTCTGTGGTGTTTCGGAACTAGGTGTAAATTTTAATGCCATTTTTATATCTCCGTTTCTCAGCCGTCTTAAAAATTAAAATTGAAATTCTACAGAATGTCGGCTGTTGGCTGTAGAATTTTTTCAAATGGATATTCAGCTAAATTATGATATATAGCCGAATATTAAAGTATATATCAAAGGGAGTGATTATTTTCTCCCTTTAAATATTCTGTCGAAAAATGATGTTTTTTCCTGTGGGATCTCTTTTGGTATTCTCAGATTTTCAGGTCTGAAATCATATTTGAATTCGCCGAGGTTGAATGATTCGTATGCTTCGGGACGGATAAATGTTTCAAGATTTTTGTATCCTGTCGGTGTGAATATGATGATGTCAAAACCTATCATATTGAAGAGTACGAGAAGTATACATTCAAATACAGCGAATGTCTGTTTTCCGTTTGCTACAATTACTATTTTCGGGATATCTTTTGTAAAGTCAAACTGTTGGAGTAACTGTAACAGTGGCTGTGGAAGGTTCAATACAGTATTTATTACAAGTGGAACGATGTCCTGTTCGGGTACATCAATAAATCCGCTGTCTATTACTTCCTGCATCTTATGGAAAAGCAGGTACTGGATATCATCGTTCATATAGTCATACTTATTATGTTTTGAACGTTTAAGTTCCTCTATCTTTACTTTTGTACCTTCGTAAAAAGCTGTATAATACTCATTTGGCATTACAGGTTTGAAGAAAGGTACTTTATTATAGTATACCGACAGAGGAGAGAGCTTAATGGATATATCCTTGTAGTAAGACTGAATATCGCCTTTGTTTACGCCGTTAATTTTTGCAAACATATTAGGAACTATGACATAGTTTTCTCTGCTGTCAAATCCTGTGCGGTATTTCGCTTCCTGATGCCACATAAGTCCGAGTTCTTCGTAAGTTGTTTTGAGAGTCTGGCTGTGTGACATTTTAAACTGATAATCTCTGAACATTGTGTTGTCATTGTAGAGTACAGTGTCAAGAGAACGTTCAGCGTTGTAGGCGTTTGTAGCCATTTTGGTTCTGATCATTCTGTCAGGAAAAGCCATTCCTGTCTGTGAATCGGCACGTTCGATTATCTGAATATTGCCAAGTCCTGAACTGTTAAGTACATTCAGTACAGATTTGTCAGGTGAAAAATAAAGGATATCAAAACCTGTCTGCGACATTATATTGAGAAATTGAAGTTCCAAAGGTGTTACCAAGCCGAAATAAAGTATTACAGGCAGGTCATTTTTATAAAAATCAATATTTGATGTAAATTTCTTTATCCATACGCTAAGCTGTACTGCGGTATTGTACATATTTGTACCGCCTACTGCTCTGAGGGCATTTATAAAAGCTTTCTGTGTAAGTACAGTTCGTCCCATGTTATCTTTTATAGAGATCTTTGAGGCGAAATTACTTATCATAGTGTCGTTATTTGTCTTTTGTATGGAATAATACTCTTCTGCCTCACCGTATGACGGTTTGCTTAATTTTTCGAGGAATATAAGCTGTTTGTTTTTATTGGTAAGGTCTTCTTTGAGAGTAAAGAGTGTATTTTTATATGTTGTTTCATCATCATATCCGATATATGCTGTGAAATACACAGGCAGAGTTGTATCGGTGCACAGTGTTTTCATTTTTCTTTCTTCCAGTGTGGTGGTAAGATCTTTTGACATGGTTTCATGCATGGTTGTGAGATATTTTAAAATCATAGGGGTAGAGGCGTTTACTATCTCGTTTAATTTTTCATTTGCCTTTGCCGCCTGCTGATAAGCTGCCATGTTGATCTTTCCAAAATTTATACTAAGCGGAGAAAATACAGTGCCTTGTATAAGTGTTGAATATTTTGATGCCGGGTCTACTGCTTTATAGCTGTTATCACTTGTATAGTTTACATATGTGACACGACAGCCTGCCTTACTCAGTATATAGAGCCAGTATACCTCATACTTTGTGATATCTCCCACATAAAGTATATTCGCAAGCTTGGTTGATGAGTATCTGATAAGCCAGCATACAGAGTTTAAAAATGTATTTTTTATTATATTTGCAGGTACTCCCGATGCTTTTAACTCATCAAGTACACCGCAAACGACAGTCGCAAATGCTGTCGGATTTGTACCGGTGCCTATTTTTCCAAAATCCAAAATTTTTGAAGTATGCATGAAGTTGAATATATTTGTAACCGAAGATGTTGTAAGTTCTGCGTTTACTCCCGGTATAGATGTATATTTACTAGCTTCCGCAGGCAGTGGCTTCTGGATAGGTTTGTCAATAAATATACCATTTGTCTTAGTATCGGCATATAATTCGATAAGTTTTTTCTCAAAATCTGATGCATCTGTATAACCGATGTATCTGGTAAAAGCAGAAGGTGACGCATTTTGCGTGGGAGTAACCTGTGCTGTAGTATTGATCACCGGGCTTGCAGGTGCAGGTTGTGTGGAGTTTGTCTGATTATTTCCACGATTATTTCCAAATTGTATTGCCAATTTTGTTTCACCTCTCAGGAGATAAATATTTGTTCAATGTGATTAATGTACACATATTAATTATATCAAGGATAGTGGTAGATGTCAAGAAATTTAAAAATTATCGCTAGTTGCCTATTGCGCATATTTTCAAAAAAATTATGCGGTTGTTCTGATTTTTTTATTTCTATAAACTTGATATTTTTTTGTTTTTTTGTTATCATTAAAAGCATATATTTTATATATTAACTTAAATTATGAAATATTTTAAGAAAAAGGGGAATAAAATTATGGGTATATCTTTCGGAAATGTTCAGATACGAAATGAACATAACAATACTAAAGATGAATTTATGGACTTGTTCCGCAGTTATATGGAGAAAAACGGATATGTTACCTGCGATGAAGATGATGCGGAAAGTACGTATTATCTTTCGTTCAAAGAAGGTAGTAAATGGGTAACATTGGGGTCTGAGAACTATAACAGAGATGATAATTATGTTTGCAATGATGCTTCAGAAATTGCAGAAGGTTTGCAGACTTGCTGTTTAAGTATCTATGTAGTCGGTGACGACTTTGCTATGCTGAACATGTACAACAAAACTTCATCGCTTACGGACAGAGTGATAATCGGAAACTGCTATAACGAAGATGATAACGCCAAAGGTGAAAAAGAACACTGGGAAGAGTTTTTAAAAGAAAATGCAACATGGGAACAATTGCAGAAAGCATTTTCAGGTGAGTATGTATTTGCACAGGAAGGGTTAAGAGAATTTGCGGAATACATAGACATGGAGCCACGCAGAGCGGTAATTAACTTTGATTTTGACAATGATATAAATACGGAAGTAATGTATTTTATGAAATCTCCGGTAGTTAAAAGTCATCCGACAATAACTGTGACTAAAAACGCTGTAGAAAAACCGGAAAAGAAACTCACACTGAATTCCGCATTCAAAAAAGTATTCGGTCCTGCACTTGAACCGATGGGGTTTGTGAAGATAAAGAGCAGATATCCTTATTATGTAAGGCTTATTAATGATGAGATTTTGCATGTGATTACGTTTAAGGAAGGGCATAATTATACTTTTACAATACTTTGTGGTGTGGCTACGGTGTATAGGAAAGAAATTGATTTATCGGGAAAACCTGTTGGAATTTGGTTTAATAGTCTTTTTGAAATGTATAAATATACGTTTTGGGATAAAACCGAGAACGAATTGTTAGATATGTTAAAACCGCTTCA
The DNA here is from genome assembly GCA_015066745.1 of Ruminococcus sp. Taxonomy (GTDB): domain Bacteria; phylum Bacillota; class Clostridia; order Oscillospirales; family Ruminococcaceae; genus HUN007. The sequence goes on from SVNW01000016.1 coordinate 9,588, forward strand.
ATATATACAATATATGCCGTGTTTTAATGTAGAGCAATATAATCGTGATATGATAAAAGTATTTGAATACGCATTAAATTCTGCTAAAAAGTATATTATACCCGTTCTTGATGGTGTTACAGATATTCAAACGGTTATTGATTATACATATGATTATCATACTCCGAATGATATTTATATTAAAGATAAAAGTTTAAACTTCACAAACTATGAAACAGAAGGATTATTACAAATAAAGTTTTGTACACAAGAACAATTATTTTCTAAATATCAAAAAAGATGTGAAAAACATATGGAAATAATGAGATATCATATAAATCATGATACTAAAAGATACTCCCAGAAAGAATATGATAACTTTTATTGTGGATTTATTAATAACAAAGAGAAACGGAAAAAACGTTATAGCGAATATTTTTCGGATAAAGAATGGTACAATAAAGTAATAGTAGAACTTGATAACCGCAAAGAATATAATACAGAAATTTTAAAGTTGTATGGAATTGTCTGAAACAATATTATGATACAAAAAATGTAAAGTTCTAAATTTTAATCTTATTTTAATTGCGAAATTTGCGGTTTAGAAAAGGAGAGAAATCTTATGGGAAGATTTTTTACATCAACGCAGATATTAAACGAAGAAAGATTAGGTAAAGATGATTTTCTAAAAAAATTCTGCGAAAAAATGAAAGAAGAAGGCTATGTAAAATGTGATGAGGAAGAAAGTGCGGAAATCTCATATGTTTTTGCATTTTCAGAAAATGAAAAATGTAAATGGGTGACTATGAGTTCAGAAAGTTACGAAACAGGAAATGCTAAGGCAGAAAAAGATACGTCACGAGTTGCAAAAATGCTTGGCACAATATGTATAAATACTGTTGTGATTGACAGTGACTGTGCAATACTGAATCTTTATGACAAAAGCGGAAAGAATGCAGATATGTTTGCTATAGGTATTGCAGATGATTACCTTGGAGATGACATTCCGGAGCCGAAAAAGGAAATATGGGAGAAGCTTTTAAATGAAGAATGTGATTGGGAGCAGTTAATGGAAATCTGTCAGGAAAGTGATGCCGAGGGAGGACTTTCTGAAATAGCGTCAATTATCGATGCAGATGAAGAATTGATATTATTTGAAGCAGGCGGAATTTTTGATTATAACGCAGATGTTGTAACTGTTGGGTTTAAGAAAAAAACAGCAGAGAAGAAATTATCATTGTATGCAGGGTTTAAAAAGGTATATGGAGAGTATCTTGAGCCATATGGATTTAAGCTGGTCAAAAGTAAGCACCCGTATTTTGTAAGAGTGGTTGATAATGAAATAGTGCAGATTGTTTCGATAATGAAATCAAAATCTACATCAAAGGAAGCAGAACTTTTTGAAATATATGTTGGTATAAGTTTGTTAAGTCTTCCATTAATAAACTTTGATAAAAATCCTTTAAATATTGACAATCAAATTTGTATTGAGTCACTTAAATCTTTATTTCATAGATATTCAAAGAATTATGATGCTCAAAAATTTTCTATATCTGCTTTTAGTATACCATATGAAAGTAATGATAATCATAGATTGATAAATTCATTAAAATTATCAATTGAAAAATTAATGCCATTTATATTTGAAGTGTTTGGTGTTAATACGACACTTGACAATTTATATAAATGGGGCTTGAAAATGAGTATAGGTTGTTTTAATGATGTAGTAATATTAACACAAAAAGTTGATGATTATTTGAAGTTAGAAGATGAAAAATTGAAAAAAGAAATAAGCTTCTTAGAAGAAGTTGTTTATGTAAATGATATTGAAATGCTTGAAATAGCATCTAAAGATATTACTATGTGTTATGAGAAAGAAAAAAGATGGTTTAAGGGTTTTAAAAATGGAAGTGATGCATATGAAAAATATGTGGAAAAATCATATGAAACTAAGAATAAAAATTTAAATTATTTAACAGAGATGTTTTCTGCTTATTGAAAGGATAATTAATATGAAAAAAATTTTGAAAATGATGTTAAGCTTTTTTTCGTTTTTAAGTTTATCTATCTGTTGCTATAAGTTAGAAAAGGTTTTGGTATTTTTAAATCTCCTTGATAAAAATAAAAGGGAGTTTCCGCAGAAACTCCCTCGGTCGCAGACCTCACAGGTTTCTGCAACTCGATCACTGAGCGTATTATACAGCATATTTGAACATTTGTCAAGTGCTGATATATGCCTTTTTATTATATGTAGAATTAAAAATTAATTTTCAAAAAAATTATGCGGTTGTTCTGATCTTTTTATTTCTATAAACTTGATATTTTTTTGTTATCATTAAAAGCATGTATTTTATATATTAACTCAAATTATGAAATATTTTAAGAAAAAGGGGAATAAAATTATGGGTATATCTTTCGGAAATGTTCAGATACGAAATGAACACAACAACACAAAGGGCAAATTTATGGATTTGTTCCGCAGTTATATGGAGAAAAACGGATATGTTACCTGTGATGAAGATGATGCGGAAAGTACATATTATCTTTCGTTCAAAGAAGGCAGTAAATGGGTAACATTGGGGTCTGAGAACTATAACAGAGATGATAATTATGTTTGCAATGATGCCTCAGAAATTGCAGAAGGTTTGCAGACTTGCTGTTTAAGTGTTTATGTAGTCGGTGGCGACTTTGCTATGGTGAATATGTATAATAAAACTTCTTCGCTTACTGACAGAGTGATAATTGGAAATTGCTATAACGAAGATGATAACGCCAAAGGTGAAAAAGAACACTGGGAAGAATTTTTAAAAGAAAACGCAACATGGGAACAATTACAGAAAGCATTTTCAGGTGAGTATGTATTTGCACAGGAAGGGGTAAGAGAATTTGCAGAATACATAGACATGGAGCCACGCAGAGCGGTACTTAACTTTGATTTTGACAATGATATAAATACGGAAGTAATGTATTTTATGAAATCTCAGGTAGTTAAAAGTCATCCGACAATAACTGTGACTAAAAATGCTGTAGAAAAATCGGAAAAGAAACTTACATTGAATTCCGCATTCAAAAAAGTATTCGGTCCTGCACTTGAACCGTTGGGGTTTGTGAAGATAAAAAGTAGATATCCTTATTATGTAAGGCTTATTAATGACGAGATTTTGCATGTGATTACGTTTAAGGAAGGGCATAATTATACTTTTACAATACTTTGTGGTGTGGCTACGGTGTATAGGAAAGAAATTAATTTATCAGGGAAACCTATAGGAGAATGGTTTAATGATGTTTTTGACATGTATCAATACACATATCAGTATAAAACTAAAAATGAATTAAAAACAATGTCAAAACAATTGCGATATATCAAATATAGTCCTTACGTTGATTCTGTACAATATAATTGTAATTTAATAAGCGGATTTAAATACGCTTTGGATATTACTCAAAAATATACACTACCAATCTTAGAGAGTATAGATAACATTCAAAATGTTATTGATTATACCCATGATTACAATACACCTCACAATATGTATTTTAAAAATAAACAATACACATTTATGGATAATGAATCCGAAGGATTATTGAAGATAAAATTTTGCAATGCTGAAGATTTGTTTTTAAAATCACAAAAAAGACTGCAGAAGTCGCTTGATATTATCAGATATCATATAGAAAATAATACAGGCGAATTCTTGCAGGAAGAATATGATTTAAAGCAAGATAAGTTTATAAAAAATGCGGAGAAAAGAAAAATAAATTATAATAAATATTTTTCTGATAAAGAATGGTACAATAAAGTAATAGTAGAACTTGATAAACGCAAAGAATATAATACAGAAATTTTAAAATGGTATGGACTTATCTGAAATGGTGCTGTAATAAAATGTGAAGTTATTTTATCCTTGCTTGTATATTCGTTTTATGTTATAATATTGTGTGGATTTGAGCTGTGATAACGGAAGGCGGGAATGTATTTGAAAGAAATTTCTGAAAGTTTTAAAATGTGGATAAAAGACGTTCTGGCATCATTTAAAACTCTTTTTTTCTGGGCAATTGCAGGGGTAGTGACAGGGGCACTGGTCGGACCTGTTGGTGTTGCGTTTCATTATGGTCTGCATTATCTGTCGGAGGTAAGGACCGAAAACAGATGGATAGTATTTTTTCTTCCTCTTGGCGGTCTTTTGATAGTCTGGCTTTATAACCTTGCAGGAATGAAAAATGACAAAGGAACAAATGCGGTAATACTTGCTGTGCGTTCAGACGGACAACTTCCTTTCAGGACAGCGGTGCTTATTTTTATAAGTACGATAATAACACATTTTCTGGGTGGTTCGTCCGGAAGAGAAGGGGCGGCGCTTCAGATAGGCGGAAGTTTTGCAGCAACAGAGGCTAAATTATTTAAACTTGATGAAAAAGATAAAAAGATATTTGTAATGTGTGGTATGAGTGCGTGTTTTTCAGCGTTGTTCGGTACACCTGTAACAGCGGCGATATTTTCAATCGAGATGATAAGTGTCGGAATAATGCACTACAGCGCAGTAATACCGTGTGTAATGTCTTCTATAATGGCATATCGGATTTCTGTTGCGGCGGGTGTAGAACCTACGTCTTTTCATATGTTGTCTGTGCCGAAACTTGATACGGACGGCGTAAATATCATAGTACATATGATACCTTTTGCAATTGTCTGTGCTTTTGTATGTCGTTTATTCTGCTATACACTGAAAAAGACCAAGAAAGTCCTTACAGGTAAAATAGAAAATGAATATGTGAGAGTTTTATTTGGTTCGTTTATTATAATTGCCATGACAGTTATTTCCGGAAGTCAGACTTTTAATGGTGCAGGCGGAGATGTGATAAATGCAAGTTTTGTGTATCGTGTTCCGTTTTATTATTTTGCGGTGAAAATAATATTTACTGCTATTACGCTTGGGTGCGGATTTAAAGGTGGTGAGATAGTACCGTCATTTTTTGTCGGTGCTACATTCGGAAGCTTTTTTGCACCGTTTTTTGGTATAGATTTTTCTTTTGGAGCAGGAATAGGGCTTATAGCAGTATTTTGCGGAGCAACAAACTGTCCGATTGCGTCAATATTTATGAGTATAGAGCTTTTCGGAACAGAAGCAGTGCCTTTTTTTGCACTTGCGTGCGGAATTTCGTATCTTATGTCAGGAAATACGGGATTGTATGGTGAGCAGAAGATAATGTATTCCAGACTCAGACCTGAGTATGTAAATCTCAGAATAAAAGATAAAAAAGAATAAAATATAAATAAAAAATCAGACTCATTCATGACAGATGAGCCTGATTTTTTATGGTTATTTTAGTTCAAGTATCGTAATACCGTTGTTAAGACCGAGTATTTTTTTAGAGATGCGTGGGTGTTTAAGTTCGGTGCGTATGTATCTGAGTATGCGGTCACCGTGGTGACAGCCGTGGATAACTTCTATCATGGTTGTATCTTTTGGTGAAGTTTTAAGTATTTTCATCATTTCACGCTGGGCTTGTGTAAGAGGCATATTGTGCAGGTCTATTGATATTGTTTTCATTTTGCTACATTCTTTCCAGTTGTATTTTTTTGAATTCTTCTACCAGAGAAACTGCATCGTCATAACTTGCAAGTTCATAGCATCTTTTTCTGAATGATGCCGCTCCGTACATTCCAGTCAGATACCATGCGGAGTGTTTTCGGGCTTCACGCATTGCTATATGTTCGGGTTTGTCACGAAGTGACAGTCTGATATGGTAGAGAAGGGTTTCAAGTCGTTCTTCAAGAGATGGCTTCTTAAAAACATTGCCTTCAAAGTAATCGGAAATTTCTTTGAATATCCATGGATTTCCGTATGTGGCACGTCCTATCATGACAAGGTCGCAACCTGTGTATTCATACATACGCAGACAATCATCAAGTGACGCAACATCACCGTTTCCGATTACAGGAACAGATACATTTTCTTTGACGGCTTTGATGATTTCTATGTCTGATTTTCCGCTGTACATCTGATTTCTAGTTCTTCCGTGTACAGCTATGGCAGAAGCACCCGCTTTTTCCATTTTCATAGCAAATTCTACTGCATTTACATTGTCCTCGTCCCAGCCTTTTCTGATTTTAACGGTGACAGGTACATCTGACTCGGAAATAGCGGCACGTACTATTTCGGCAGAAAGTTCAGGGTCTTTCATAAGTGCCGCACCTGAGCCGTTTCCTGCAACTTTTGGAACAGGACAGCCCATATTTATATCAATAATGTCGGGTTTGTATTCCATACATATTTTTACTGCTTTTGCGATATATTCGGGTTCGCTTCCGAAAAGCTGAAGTGCGCATGGACGTTCCTGTTCGGTTATTTTACAAAGTTCCTCGGTTTTTTTGTCATTGTAACAAAGTCCTTTTGCGGATATAAGTTCGCTTACGGTGTATGATGCGCCAAATTCACGGTTTATTGTACGGTACGCTCTGTCTGCAACACTTGCCATAGGAGCGAGTGCAGCTGTTTTTTTTATTTTTACATTTCCTATGCTTATAAAATCCATTTTTGTATCACGCTCATTAAAAATATTTTTGCAATAACTATTTTAGCATAAAACAAGGAAAAAGAATAGTGTTTTGAAAAAAATATATGTGAACAAATTTGTTGGGTTATGTGCGGTTATACCCCTCCCCTGCACGTAAATTCGGGGCGGGGGAGGGGTCAGAGGGAGTACTTTTTCTTGCTTCCTCTACCTGTTACGGTTATAAGGTTTTCTGTACACATTTCTTTAGCTATGGTATAAGCTCTTGTTCGTTTTATATTCAGAATCTCTGAAATTTCATTATCGGTAATATAACCGTTCTTACGTATATAATCAAGAATAGTTTCCTTTTGAACGGAAATTTTCTTTACGGTTTCAGAAGCAGTGTCTGATGAAGCGTTCATATTTGGAATAGTTATTTTGAAGGTATTTGCAGTTACTTCGATAGATGGTGTGACTTTTGAATTTTTATACAGATTAAAAATTCTTCGTATTCCGGTACCATAGGATTCTATCAGATGCAGACGATGAAATATTTCTGCAAGATTTTTATTACGTGGTTGAGATATGCCGTTTTTTATATCTTCTGTTGATAATCCATATACTAGTCCGCCTATTGAGATAAATTCTGTTTTGTAGTCATTTACATTTATGATTATACTGCCACTGAAATTATAGTCACGATGAACTATAGCATTTAACAAGGCTTCTCTGATTGCCTCTTCCGGATAATCTATCATTTCAGTTCTTTCAAGACCGTTAAAAATTGCCTTTGTTTTATTACATAATTTTAAATAGCTGAATGTCTGCTCCAGTTGTTCAAATACTGAGCCTGAAAATTCTTTACTGTCACGAAATACAGTATTTGATTCATCGGAAAATACAGCGACTTTTATTGTGTAGGGACATTGATCTGAAATGATAAGCGCAAGGTTGGTGTATAATTCGCCTGTATCATTGCAAATTCCCAGTGTACGATATTTTTCTTCTGAAAAATCAACATTATACTTGTTAAATGCTTTTTTTGCACTTTCAAAATCCAGTGTCTGATTTAAAGAACGCATTGCTTCAAAAATATCACCATCGGAGTTTTTTATCATTTGTCGTATCTGTTCAGATGAAGCCGGTGCTGAAGAAGCTCCTTGTCTTATATACACACCTCCCGGTTTTAAACCTTTTGATTTGAGGTAATATGGTTTGTATGTTCCTTCGTTGATATTTATCTTTATTACTCTGTCATCTTGTAATGTATACTTGATAAACATTGTTACATCGGGGGTTATAGCATCACGTATACCATTTGTTAAGCGTGTATAGGTTTCATCTATATCGTGAATACCTATAACATTTCCGTTGTCATCAACACCAATGTAAATTATTCCACCGTCAGTATTTGCAAAAGCTATAACTTCTTTGTATATGTCATTTGTTATATCAGATTTAAATTCAATATTTTCAGTTTCAAAATTCATTTATGGCACTTCCTTGATAATATAAAAAATATGATTTTGTATTTATATTATAAGTATATTTTATTTATTCATGTTTGTCAATGAAAAAAGTGAAAATTCACTTTTAGATAGTGAATAAGTGAATTTTGGGTGAATATTCACTGAATAAATGAATGATGTGAATTATATTGAAAAATACAGACATATGTGGTAGAATTAAATAAACAATTTTCAGGAGATATTTAGCAAATCAGAAAAGGAGGTTTTAAGCTATGATTTTTATAACAGGTGACATTCACGGAGAAGTTGATATAAGAAAGTTATCATCAAAAAATTTTAGTCTGCATTCAGAGCTTACAAGAGACGATTATCTTATCATCTGCGGAGATTTCGGGCTTAGGTGGGATAATTCGAAAGAGGAGAAGTATTGGCTAAGCTGGCTTGAACAGAAGCCGTGGACTACCTTGTGGATAGACGGAAATCATGAGAACTTTGATATGCTCAAAGAATATGAAGTTCAGCAGTGGAACGGTGGTAATGTGCAGAAAATTACCGATAATATCATTCATCTTTGCAGAGGAAGTGTTTTTGAGCTTTGCGGTAAAAAAATATTTGCTTTTGGAGGTGCCGAAAGTCATGATAAGGAACACCGTGAACTGGGACGCACGCTCTGGAATGAGGAACTTCCTTCAGAAGAGGAAATGGAGTACGGCAGACAAGTTCTTGAAAAACATGACTGGAAAGTTGATATTGTGGTGACACATTCTCTTCCTCAAAGTATTCAGGCAAAGATTTTTGAAAATGATAATTTCGGTGAAAACTGCTTAACGAAGTATTTTGATGAACTTGACAGCAAGCTTGATTATAAATTATGGTTTTCAGGACACTATCATAAGACAGCGCAATATTTGGAAAGATATAATTTGATTTACAACAGTATTGTGAAGTTGAATGACGATGGATTTGAATATGTGTATATTTCAGATAGTGATTTAAAGTATGTATAAGTAATAAATATAATCAAAATAGTTGCTCTTGCTTTTGAGATCGATGTTATAATAGTTATGAATAAAAATATATAGCTGAAAATATTTATACACAGTTATCGCAAAAAATGATAAACTTGCTTAAAAAACATTTTTTTTAAGTTATTCTATTGAAAGATACATGTATATATGTTATAATGGTTAATAATGATGGAATTGTGTTTAAAAAAATTGTTTGCATTAACTAAAGTTTGAGCTTGTATTTGATTTTCGAAAGGACGTAGATAACTATGGATTACAGATTTCTTATAGACACAGCTATAGATCTGATAAACAAACGCTACACTAACACTTCACCACCCGTATCAGGAGATACAGTATGTGCGATATATGCAGGCAATGGAAGAATATATACAGGTATAAATATGTATGTTGTACAGGGAAATATCCCAAATAACATTCATGCTGAAATTGATGCTATCAACAAAATGCGTGCTGATGGTGAAACAAAAATTATTGCCATGACTGTATTCAACTCGTGCAATGTTTCTCCTATCCTTCCGTGCAACGGATGCATAAATCTTATATTTTCACTCAATTACGAAAATACAGGGGCAGTTGTATTAATGCATAACGGTGCAATGAATATAACTGATATCGGAAGACAGATGCCCGGACCAAATGGTAACAATATGAATATGCCTGTAAATAATAATTATTCTGTTTATCACGGTGTTCCTGAAACAAATCGTGGTGCATCACTCTATCTGCCACCTAACAATCCAAATGAAGCAAATCCGTATATGAACAATATGAATACACAGGCTAATGGTCCGTATATACCACCACAGCAACCGAGAAATAAACCGGTGACAAATTCGGTTACTCTGACAGCACCGCCAAAACGTCCTGGCGGAAGCAGTATTTTAAAAAATAAGTTGAATAATCTCCTTGGGGATGATTGATAGAGGGATTAAAAAATTTAAATTTTGAAAGGGGTATTTACCATGAATGAAAAAACAAAAAAAGTTTCCGCACTTAACCTTATCCTGATTGTACAGCTTATATTTATGCTTGGCTTGTCGATAGGTATAACACAGCTTATCAGTCAGAAAACCAAAACAAGTTCCATAAACTATATGTCAACTATCGCAGAAGAGCGAAGTCAGATAATAAAGACATATGTTGAAAATGCAGAAAAAACATTATCACAGTATAGTCATGCAGGAGAAATTCTGAGTGTAATAAAAAATCCTGATGATAAAGATGCTGTAAATGCAGCTCAGAAGTATACAGAAGAATTTTCAAAAGATATTGTAAATCTTGAAGGTATATATGTCAGTGAATGGAATACTCATGTTCTTGCACATACAAACAAACAGACAGCAGGCATGACAACAAGAACAGGTGATCCGTTGAAAGCACTTCAGGATGCACTTATAGCTGCAGGTGATGGTGTTTATGACACAGGTATTATTATTTCTCCAGCCAGCGGAAAACAGATCGTTTCAATGTATAAGGCTGTTTATGACGAAAATAAAAAACCTGTAGGTCTTGTAGGTCTTGGCGTATATACAGAAGGTCTTGTAGATACACTCGATGCTCTTGGTAAGAGAGATATGGAATCTTCATTTTACAGTATGGTCAATGTTAAAGATAACAAGTATATATTTAACGAAGATCCAAATAAGGTAACTGCTGAAGCCACAAACAATGAATTATTAAAGACATGTGCCGGACTCAGAACAATGGGTGAAAGCAAGACAGGTACTTTTGAGTACAAGGTCAATGGCGAAAAATACATATCTATTTACTCTTATATGGCAGATGAAGGCTGGCTTTTCATGATCGATGATACAGAAAAAGAAATATTTGCTCTTACCAATAACATGAAACTTTATCTTTTAGTGTTCTGTATTTTCTGTCTTGTTCTCATTATAATATTCAATATAATAAACAAAAAACAGGAAAAGACAGCAATGGCTCTTACAAGTGCTGTTGCCAAGAACGCAAAGACAAAAGAATCACTCAATACAGCAATATTCAACGATATACTTACAGATGCCAGAAGCCGAGTTTCATTTTCAAATGACTTTGAACCGGGAAAAGTTACGGAAACAGGCGATACACCGTATTACTTTATAATGCTCAACATTGATAGTTTCAGTAATGTAAACATCATGTACGGTGAAGAAGTCGGAGATATGGTGCTCTTAACAACAGCCGATACTCTTAGAAGTAACTTTGATGGCGGAATGGTATACAGAACCGGTTCGGACGAATTTGTAGTTTCAATACAGATGGCAAATGGCGCTGCCGGATATTCAAATATAATGGCTCGTGTGGATTCTGTTCTGAGAACGCTTTCTGAACCTTTTGCTACTGAGAGTGGAAATGTTACAGTATCATATCGTGTAGCTGCTGTAAGAAAGAGCAAAGATGTCGATTCATCAGTTCTGTGTACTCTTAAAAATGTTATAAATCAGAGTGACATTGCTGTACAGGGTCAGACAACATTTATTGATATGGATTTACTTGATAAGAACTGATAATTATGACCGGATTTCTTTATTTTACAAAGAGATCCGGTTTTTTGTGTTTTAAGGATAAAATAATTTTTAAAAAGCATAGTGTTTTCTAAAAATATTTGGTATAATAAAAAGGAATGTTAAAAATGCCGGTGTAAGAGTGAGGAGGAAATTTATTATGAAGATGCTTGCTATTGACGGCAACAGTATACTTAATCGTGCTTTTTACGGAATAAAGCTTCTTTCAAATAAAAAAGGAGTTTTTACAAATGCGGTAACCGGATTTATGAATATATATCTTAAAGAAAGGGAAATCGTAAAACCGGACTGTACAGTAGTGGCTTTTGACCTGAAAGCGCCGACTTTCAGACATAAGGCGGTTGCAAGTTACAAGGCAAACAGAAAAGGTATGCCCGATGAGCTTGCCATGCAGTTGCCACTTATAAAAAAACTGCTGTCGGGACTTGGTATAAATATTATAGAATGCGAAGGCTACGAAGCTGACGATATACTTGGAACGCTTTCAGAAATATGTTCAAAAAACGGTGAACACTGTACGGTGCTCACAGGTGACAGAGACAGTCTTCAGCTTATAAATGATAATGTCACAGTAAGACTTGTTACAAACAAGGAAACTATAAACTATGATGAAAAATTGTTTATAGAAAATTATGGATTTGAACCGGTTCACCTTATAGACCTTAAAGCACTTATGGGTGACAGTTCGGATAATATTTCTGGAGTCGCAGGAATAGGTGAAAAAACTGCAACTACTCTTATACGTGAGTTTAAGACTATAGAAAATCTGTACGATCTGCTTGAAGAGGCAAAACTTACAAAAGCAGTTTACAACAAACTTGTAAACGGAAGAGAGTCTGCAAAAGAAAGTAAATGGCTTGCTACAATATGTAAAGAAGCACCTATAGCTCAGGATATTGCCAAGTACAAGGATGATCCGGCTGATGAAGAAGCAGTAAGTTCGCTTCTGACCGAACTTGAAATGTTCAAGCTTCTTGACAGACTCGGACTTGAAGCAAAAGCACTTTCATTTTTTGATGACGATATGGTAAAACAGGAAGTCGCTGTTTACAAATCACTAAAAAAAGCTGAACTTGACAATGATACTGCAGAAAAAATCATAAACAGCCATAAAGCAGATTTTATTTTTGATTCAAAAACCTGCCTTATAAAAGTTATAAATGAAGATGTTATCTATACAACAGATAATAAGGATATCATTTTAAAAATTTTTTCTTCCTCAGTACCGAAGAGAACATTTTGTGCTAAACCTGCATACAGATTTGCTTTTGAAAACGGAAGTATACTTAATAATATAAAGTTTGACTCGGAAATAGCAGCGTATCTTATTGATCCGCTCTCTACAGAATATGTTATTGAAAGATTGTGCAGTGAAAATGCTATTGAATACAACAGCAGTGATGAAAATGCCGATATAACAGTTCTTCCGCTTTTGTGTGACAGAATGAGTGACAAGATAGATTCTCTTGATATGACATCGCTTCTGACAGATATAGAACAGCCTTTGACGGAAGTTCTTGCTTCTATGGAGTTTACAGGGGTAAAGACAGATACGGATGGCGTAAAGAAATTTGGCGAGATGCTTACAAAAGATATTTCACAGTGTCAGGATGAAATATATAAGCTTTCGGGAAAAGAATTTAATATTTCATCTCCGAAACAGCTTGGTGATATCTTGTTTAATGAGCTGAAACTTCCTGCAAAGAAAAAGACCAAGAGCGGATATTCGACAAATGCGGAGGTTCTTGAAGAATTACGTCCCGTACACCCGATAATCGATCTTATTTTAAAATACAGACAACTTACAAAACTCAATTCTACTTATGTTGACGGATTGCTGAAAACTGTATGTGATGACAGCAGAATACATACAGTATTCAAGCAGACTGAAACCAGAACAGGAAGAATTTCGTCAACTGAACCAAATATGCAGAATATACCTGTAAGGACTGAATTGGGCCGTGAAATGAGAAAGTTTTTCACATGTGATGAAGGGAAAGTTTTGCTTGATGCCGATTACAGCCAGATAGAACTCAGAATAATGGCACATATATGCGGTGACAAAAATATGCAGCAGGCATTTCTTGAAGACGCTGATATCCATACTGCTACAGCAGCTCAGGTATTTGATATGCCTGAAGATATGGTAACGCCGTCAATGAGAAGTGCGGCAAAGGCAGTAAACTTTGGTATAATATACGGTATAGGCGCTTTTTCGCTTTCAAAGGATATAGGTGTAAGCGTAGCCGAGGCTGACAGGTATATAAAGAGTTATCTTAACCGTTATCCCGGTGTGGAAAAGTTTATGAATGATACTGTAGAAAACGCAAAGAATGACGGATATGTTTCGACGATGTTCAAAAGGAGAAGAAGCATACCGGAACTCAAGGCTTCAAATAAGATGCTTCAGGCTGCCGGAAAACGTATTGCTATGAATACACCTGTACAGGGAACAGCGGCCGATATAATAAAGATAGCCATGGTGAAGGTTTACCGGAGATTAAAAGAAGAAAATCTGGACGCAAAACTTATCCTTCAGGTTCATGACGAACTTATTGTCGAGTCATCGTTAAAAGATGCTGACAGAGCATCGGCGGTGCTGGCAGAAGAAATGAGAAATGCTGTATCATTAAGTGTTCCTCTTACAGCAGACGTAAATAAAGGCGGTACATGGTATGACGCAAAAGGTTGATATACTTGTAGCAGAATATGATGATATAGCTGATGTTGCTTTAGCAGAGAAAATGATTTTTTCTGACCCGTGGAATGAAAGATCATTGTCAGAATGTATAGACAGCGATAAAGAAATGCTTCTTGTTGCAAAATGTAACGGTAAAATAGCAGGATATATTACGGTTTCATATATATTCGATGAAGCGAATATAAACCGTATCGCTGTTTTACCGGAATACAGGGGTCAAAAAATAGGAAGCGCACTCATTTGCAAAATGGAAGAGATCTTTGGGGAAACAATAAATATATATAATCTTGAAGTGCGTGAAAGTAATATTTACGCTCAAAATATGTATACACAAAATGGTTATGAAACAGTCGGAAAAAGAAAGCGTTTTTACAGAGACCCTGATGAAGATGCGATACTTATGACTAAACGAAAGGTTATGATTTAAAAATGCTCATACTGGGAATAGAGAGTTCATGTGACGAAACAGCAGCAAGTGTTTCGGAAAACGGAAGAACAATACTTTCATCGGTAATATCAACTCAGATAGAAGAACATAAAAAATTCGGAGGCGTTGTCCCCGAAATAGCTTCAAGAAGACATAGTGAAAATATACTGGGTGTCGTAAAACAGGCACTTCTTGAATCAGGAAAGACACTTGAACAGATAGACGCAATAGCGGTGACATATGCTCCCGGACTTATAGGTGCGCTTCTTGTCGGGGTAAATTTTGCAAAAGGTCTTTCTATGGCAACAGGAAAACCGCTTATACCTGTTCATCACATAGCAGGTCATATAGCGTCAAACTATATTGCACATGAAAATCTTGAACCGCCGTATTTATGTCTTGTGGCCAGCGGAGGACACAGCCATATAATTGAGGTTCTTTCATATACAGAATTTAAGGTTGTCGGAAAAACCCGTGACGATGCGGCAGGGGAATGTTTTGACAAATGTGCACGTTCTCTAGGATTTCCCTATCCCGGAGGAGTACATATAGATAAGGCATCTGCACTTGGCGATCCGAATCATTATGTGCTTCCAAATCCTCGTGTGGCAGGAAGCAGATATGATTTCAGTTTTTCAGGATTAAAGACTGCTGTTATAAATATGGTTCACAACGCTTCTCAGAAAGGCGAAGAAATAAACAAAAATGATATGGCTGCCTCAGTTCAGAAAACAATATCCGATATACTCACAAACCGCACGATGCTTGCAGCAGATGAATTAGGCTACAAAAAGATAGTACTTGCCGGAGGCGTATCTGCAAACAGCGGAGTAAGAAGTTCTCTTACAGAGGCTTGCAGGCAGAGAGGATACGAACTCTATATGCCACCGCTTTCACTTTGCGGAGATAACGGTGCAATGATAGCTTGTCAGGGGTATTATAATTATCAGGCAGGCATAACAGCAGATGTAAGCCTTAATGCGATTGCTACGTTATCGATAGAAAAGTTGTAATGATATAAATAGTCAATATTTCTATTGACATCTTGGCAGATAAATATTATAATATAAATGATTATGAAATTTTAAGATTTAAAAATTTCATTTCTAAAATTAACAAAACATCAAAAAATGCAGGAGGATTCATAAGTATGTCATTGACAAAAAACCCTAATGTTTTAAAGTGGGTAGACGAAATGGTTGCCCTCACACAGCCTGATCAGGTTGTTTGGATCGATGGTAGTGAAGAACAGCTCGACAGTTTAAGAAAAGAAGCAATTTCCACAGGAGAAATGATTGAACTCAATCAGAAGGAACTTCCTGGTTGTTTGTATCATAGAACACTTCCTAATGACGTTGCCAGAGTAGAGGACAGAACATTTATCTGTACATCAAAGAGAGAAGATGCAGGTCCGACAAATAACTGGTGCGCACCTGAAGAGATGTATGCAAAACTCAGACCAATGTACGATGGAGTTATGAAGGGCAGAACAATGTATGTCATTCCTTACTCAATGGGTCCTATCGGTTCACCACTCGCAAAAGTTGGTGTAGAAGTAACAGATTCTATATACGTAGTACTCAACATGGCTATCATGACAAGAATGGGTAAAGCTGCTTTCGAAAACCTTGGTGATACATCAAACGACTTCGTTCGCGGACTCCATTCAAAGGCTGATGTAGATCCTGAAAACAGATATATCTGCCAGTTCCCGGAAGATAACACGATCTGGTCTATAAACTCTGCATACGGCGGAAACGTTCTTCTCGGCAAGAAGTGCTTTGCTCTCAGAATCGCTTCTTACCAGGGTAAAAACGAAGACTGGATGGCAGAACATATGCTTATCCTTGGTCTTAAGAAACCAAATGGTGAAGTTAAGTATATCACAGCTGCTTTCCCATCAGCTTGCGGAAAGACAAACCTTGCAATGCTTATTCCACCGGAAGGATACCGCAAGGACGGTTACGAAGTATTCACAGTAGGTGACGATATCGCTTGGATGAAACAGGGCGAAGACGGAAGACTTTACGCTATCAATCCTGAAAACGGATTCTTCGGCGTTGCTCCTGGTACAAACGAAAAATCAAACTACAACGCACTTGCTTCAACAAAGAAGAATACAATCTTCACAAACGTTGCTATCAACAACGATGACAATACAGTATGGTGGGAAAAACTTGACAAGAATCCTCCTGTAAACGCTACAGAGTGGAAGGGTGCTAAGGTAAATGGTCCTGAATACATAGCAGAAGGCAACAATCTTGCTCATCCAAACTCAAGATTTACAGCTCCTGCTGAAAACTGCCCATGCATCTCACCTGAATTCAACAATCCTAACGGTGTGCCGATCTCAGCTATCATCTTCGGTGGCAGACGTGCAAAGACAACACCACTCGTATATCAGTCATTTGACTGGAATCACGGTACATTTATCGGTTCTGCAGTTTCTTCTGAAACAACAGCAGCTGCTACAGGTGCTGTAGGTGTTCTCAGACACGATCCTATGGCTATGAAACCATTCTGTGGTTACCATATGGCTGACTACTGGGGTCACTGGATCAAGATGGGTAAGAAGCTCGGCGACAAGGCTCCTAAGATCTTCAACGTAAACTGGTTCAAGACAGACGACGAAGGCAACTTCATCTGGCCAGGTTACGGCGATAACATGAGAGTTCTCGACTGGATCATCAAGCGTTGTGAAGATGAAGTTGAAGCTGAAGAAACAGCTATCGGTTATCTTCCTAAGGCTGCTGACCTTAACCTTGCAGGTATCGAAGACGAAGTTACACCTGAAATTCTTGACAAGCTTCTTGAAGTTGACAAGAATCTCTGGAAGAACGAAGTTGAAGACCTCCGCGAATTCTACAAACAGTTTGGCGACAGACTTCCTGCAGAAATCAGCGAACAGCTCAACAACCTCGAAAACAGACTCAACAAGTAATTTTAAAATACAAAAACCAAAAGCCACACATAATGTGTGGCTTTTGGTTTTGTTTTTATTATTTGTCATCTTCTGAAATAATCTGTGTCGGGTTTATTTTGATCATGAGTTTTATAAGTTTCTGGTTGCTTTTTTCAAGTATTTTGATTTCAAAGCAACCTATTGAAACAGTTTCGTCTTTTTCGGGTATGTAGCCTGTTTCTTCCATTATCCAGCCGCTTAGTGTATTAGAATTTGACTGTATAAAATCTTCGGGGAGTTCAAGTGTTTCGAGCATTTCTTCAAGTGTTACTTCACCTGAAGCTTCATATGTGTTTTCGCCTGTTTTTGTGATAGGACTGATTATCTCATCATCTTCGTCATAGATCTCTCCGACAAGTTCTTCAATAATGTCTTCAAGTGTTACGATACCTTTAGTACCACCGTACTGATCAAGGATAATGGACATATGTGTTTTTGAGTGCTGCATCTGATGGAGTGCGTCATTTATTGGTTTGAATTCGGAGATAAATACAACGTTCTGGATTATATCCTTTATATCATTTTTTTCTTCGTAAATCATTTTGAAGAAATCTTTCTGTGTGATGATACCTACAATATTGTCGAGATTTTTTTCAAAGACAGGAAGTCTTGAATACATTTCAGTGATAAATACTTTTTTGATTTCTTCTATTGGTGTATTTATTTCGATACCAACAACTTTTACACGAGGTGTGAGTATCTCGTTTACAGTTGTTTCGTCAAAATCGAGAGCACTTCGTACAAGTTCACTTTCGGATTCTTCGAGTACACCCTCTTCTTCGATTTCGTTTATAATATATTTTAGTTCATCTTCGGTTACTGATGGTATTTTTTCTGAGTTAGAAAAAAGTTTGGAAGCAAACTTCTTTAAGATAGTAAAAAACTTCACTATCGGTGTCAGAATAATAATAAGACAGTGGAGTGGTTTGGCAAAGAAAAAAGTGAATTTTTCAGAATTTTCTTTTGCTATTGACTTAGGGAGGATCTCTCCGAAAATAAGGACTGTTACAGTCATTACAGCTGTAGCGATACCAACACCTTTTGATCCGAAAAGATCTGTAAACAGCACTGTACTTATAGATGTAGAAGCGATATTTACTATATTATTTCCTATTAGTATGGCTGTCAGAGCATTGTCAAACGAATTTGCAATATCAAGAGCCATTTTCGCTTTTTTGTTCCCCTGCGAAGCATAATTTTTGAGCCTTACTTTGTTTACTGTTGAAAATGCGGTTTCACAGCTTGAAAACATAGCTGAAAACACAACAAGTACAACAATTAAAATAACGTTTACCATATTTACCTTTCTTACCTCGTTTTTAATTAATTATATATAAACTATATTAACATATTAATTTAATATATTCAAGGGGGAAGATAAAAAAATAAAAATCATAAAAAAGGAAAAATGACGGATACGACGATGCAGGAAAATGAATTTTTGTGAAACGATACGGAATTAAAAAAAGTGCTCAAAATATATTGAAAAAAATCAGAAATATGTTATTATTAAAAAGAGAAAGATATTGATAGAAAGGATAAAGTGATGGTCGAAAAATTAAGTAAGCTATATAAAAAATATGAAGACATTATACTTTATATAATATTCGGAGGACTTACTACAGTTGTATCGTTTGCTGTACAGCTTGGAGCACCAAGATTGTTCAATGCCTCTGTAAATGCATCAACTATACTGTCGTGGATAGCATCTGTAACATTTGCGTATGTAACAAACAGAATATTTGTTTTCAAGAGTAAAAACAAAGGTTTCTCAGGTGTTGCAAAAGAAGCAGTTTCATTTTATGCGGCACGTCTTCTGACGCTTGGTATGGAAATAGTTATAATGTGGTCTTGTGCCGATAAGTTCAGCGGTTTCTTTATTTCTGCATTTGGTCTTGAAAAGATTGATTATTCATCAGGAATAGCAAGTTTTTTTGAAGGAGCATTTGAGTTAAATACATTTATATTTAAGTTTCTGGCAAATATACTTATTCTTATTTCAAATTATATTCTAAGTAAGATGGTAATATTCAAAACAAAGAAACAAAATTGTTAAAAGAGAACAAAAATCAACAAATATTCTTATGAAAAAACGTTGATAAAGTTCTATGAATATTCGGGAAATATATTGACTTTTTGATGTGAATGAAATATAATTAATATGTATAGTGAATGTGAATGGAAAGTTTTTAATCGGGAAACCTTGATTATATTCAACAATTTTAATTATTTTAATTTATAATTATTTACAAAAAGCTCATGATGTACTTGACTTTGGTTCAAACATAAAATATAATAAATCTATATGAAAATAGAATATTTATGTTTATTTGTTTGTGTACTGCGGCTTTTTATAGCGGTACGGTTGTGAATTAAAATTTAATTAATGGTTTTTAGTATTCAATGGTTTGAAGAAGATTTTAATTTTCTAGGAGGATTTTTTATGAAATTCAATAAAAAAATCGCAGCTTATTTGTTAGCTGCAGCTTGTACAGCTTCAGCATTCGGTGTAGCAGCAATCTCCCCAGTTGCAGATAATGCAGTTGAGATCAAGACTGTATCTGCTGCGTCTGATTTTACTATTTCTGCCGACAACGCAAGTGTTAAAGCCGGTGAAACATTCAAGATAAACATCAGTCTTGAAAATGTTCCTGCTTCAGGCGTTGCTGGTCTTGATTTTGCAGTTAAGTATGATTCAAAAGTAATGGAAGTTACAAAGGTAACAGAAGGTTCTGCTTCTACAAATGATTCAGTTCAGGTTGAAGGAATTTCATCTAACCTTTATACAAATATCGCTGCTGGCGAAGTTTCAGTTCTCTGGGCTACAGGTCAGCTCAAGACAACTGATACATGGATCAAGAGCGATGGCGTATTACTTACACTCGAATGTAAGGCAGTTGCTGACGGTTCAACATCTGTTGAGATAACAAAGGCTTCAAGAGCAGGTGCTACAGGTGTAGATGCTGCTGTTGAAAATCTTGCAGTTATCAATCCATCTGTTGTTGCAGGTAAGGTAACAGTTGGTGGCAACACTACTCAGAACCCTGGCACAAACACACTTTATGGTGATACAAGCCTTGATGGCGTAGTAGATCTTACAGACCTTACACAGCTTGCTCTTTACCTCCTCGGTGACGTTAAGCTTGAAGGTCAGGCATATGACAATGCTGACGTAATTGTTGACGGTGTTGTAGGAATCGATGACCTTGCAACATTAAAGCAGTATGTAGTTAAGGATCCTGAAGCTGTTCTTGGTGTTAAGAAATAATTGAGTTAATTTACATAATTTTTTAGTGCATCCCTTCATTGATATGAAGGGATGCACATAAGATAAATTTAATACGTATTGTTAGTTTGTTGTTTTTAATATTGCTTTGTTATTTTTAAATAATCAAGTGATTAAACGAAGTATAATAGAGGGTTGTATGATCCTTTGATTATATAAAAATTCAAATGGAGGGAAAAAATGAAAGCTAAAAGATTGGTTTCATGTGTGAGTGCACTTGCAATCTCATCAGCTGCTGTATTGACAGGTTTTGTTGTATCAGCTGCTGACACTTCCGATGTTGTACTCAAAGGTGAACACGTTACAGCTAAGGCTGGTTCAGAATTTACACTGAACATTGATTTATCTCAGCTCAACGGCGACGCAGCTAAGGGATTTTCAGGTTGCGAATTTGCAATCAAGTACGATCCGGCTAAAATTTCAAATGTAAAGATCACAGAAGGTGATGCACTTAAGACTGGTGCTACTTCAGTAGAACTTGAGAAGTCTCCAACAATAGGTGATGATGTTACTATGATAAATGGTGACTCATACAATTGTTTTGACTACAACGTTCTTAAAGACAGCGGTACAGTTGCAGTTCTTTGGTGTACAGGTCTTGAATCTTCACAGTACTGGGCATCAAAAACAGGTACAGTCCTTACATTAAGCGGTGTAGTTTATGAAGGTGCCGGTGAAGGTGAAAAGATACCGGTAGAAGTTGTTGCAATCGATCGTGATGGTAACAAGGATATGGTATTTGGTTATACAGAAGGTGAAAAGGACGTATTCTATACAGCTTCTGTTGAACAGCAGGGTCTTATTACAATCGTTGGTGAAGATGTACCACCATCACAGGGTCCAAACTACGATGATCTTATGAAGAATGTTCTCTGGGGCGACGTAAATGATAACGGTGCAGTTTCTGCTACTGACCTCGTTGCTATGGTTAAGTTCATGGTAGATCCTGAAACAGCTGGTGTTACAGAACAGGGTCTTGTAAACGGTAACTTGTATCAGGGAGATAAGAACCTTGACCTTAAGTCTGACGAAATCATGAATGCTTATGACTTGTTCTTACTTAAGAAATATATCCTTGAAGACGTTGCAGAAGAAGACTTCCCAATTATGGATATGAAAACAGTTAAGTAATATCTGACTTAAATTAGTTTATTTATTTGCATTCCAAGCATCAGACAAATCGAAAAAATGATTTTTTCAGGTTTATCTGTATTGCTTGGATTGCATTCTTATCAGTAAACGGCTATATTGCTTTTTATGTACAAATTTGTTTGCTGGTTTTTGCCGTATATTCAGTTCATTACTGTACTGCGGTCTATATTAAAGGTTTAAATTCACTAAAATAAATGTAAAAATGAGTGATTAAACAGAAAGGAAAAGAATGATGAAGAGAGGTATTTCATTAATAACAGCATTGATGCTTTCAGGTACTGTAACAGCTAGTGCTTTTGCTATGCCTATGATGGCTCCTGTTTACCAGATAAAAGCAGCTGGCAATGCAGATTTTGCTATGGCAGACCAGGTAGTATCATATGGTGTTAAAAAAGTTACTGTTCCGGTTATACTTAGTGCTGAAGGTATAGCAGCTCTTGACGCTTCTATCAGTGTAAAAGCTGATGCTGAAGGTGCTGCAAATCCTGTAATTACTAATATTACAGACGGTATTTACGAAGGTGTAATGGCTAACAGTAAGTACGAAGATGGCAGTGAAAGAAAGTTTGTATGGGTTGACGCTTCAGGTTTGGGCTATAACTTTGCTAAGCAGCCTGTTGCTTATGTTGATATTGAACTTCCTGCAGATGCAAAAGTTGGTTCAACATATACAGTTAAGCTCTATGATCTTGACCCTGCTGATTCAAACAAGGAAGATATAGCTACATCAGCTGTTTCTTATGAAGCAAAAATCGTAGTTGGCGATAATGTTATCAAGGGCTACGAAACATTTATGGAAGATGCAGAAGGCTATGCAGGTACAGTTGTAAACGTTCCTGTAGAAGTTATTTGTCCTGAAATGATCGATGCTATCGTTGCAGACTTCACAATTGACGGTGGTGCTAAGATCGTAGGTTACACAACAGATGATTCTGCATTTGATGCAGCAAACTTCATGGATTCTGTATCAAACGAAAACAAGGTTCTCTGGGCTACACCAGACAACTCAGGTATCAACGTTGCAAAGCGTAGCAACTTTGTAACACTTAAAGTTCAGATTCCTGCAGATGCAAAAGTAGGTACTGAATACAACATCAGCCTCAACAAGGATCTTGATACAAGTACAGTTGACGGTGTTGATATCACACCTTCAAAGTATGCAAACGCAGTTATCACAGTAATAGAAAAAGGCGTTAAGGGCGATCTTACAGCTGAGATCGGTTCTAAGGACGTATATTATACACAGAAGACAGTAGAACTTCCAGTTATGGTTTCACACGAAGTTGGCTTCGGTGGCTTTGCAGCTTTTGTTGCTAAGTTTGACGTAACAAATGCTGACGGCAAGAAGGCAGAAATCGTATCAGTAAAGGCTGGTTCTGCTATCAATGCTGAAGACTTTTTGGCTTCTGTAAGCGTTAGCAAGGGTGTTTGGAACTCTGCTGACTCAGAAGACGTAGCATTTGCTGTTAAGGCAGATAATACAAGAAACGAAATCTTTGTTCTTGAAATTGCTCTTCCTGATGACAGAGAAGTTGGCGATGTATATGATGTATCATTTGTAGAAGGTTCAGTAGATATCGGTACAAGTGCTCTTCAGGATCTCATCGCTAAGCAGATCAACGGAAAGATCACAATTGCTGCTGAAGATGATAAGATTGATGCATACACAATCTCAATCGGAAGCAAGGAACTCGATGCTACAGGCGAAAAGATGACAGTTAAGCTTCCTGTTTACCTCGACGGTGCAGAAATCAACACATTTGCAGGTACTTTTGAAGTAAGCAACGGTGCTGTTATCAAGTCAATCACAAGTAGTTATGACGGCCTTTCTACAGGTAAGGAAAATCCAAACCGCGTAGTATGGCAGGGTGCAGATGGTCAGGATACAAAATTTGACGCTAAGACACCATTTGCAATGATCGAAGTAGAAATCCCGGCTGAACTTGCAGTTAAGGGTAAATCATTCGTAGTATCAGTAAGCGATGTTGATTCAGCAAATGCTAATCACGCTAACGTAGCTCCTGTAAAACCATACGGTCAGGGCGTAATTTCACTCACAGGTGAAACTGATACATTTGATATGTTAATTGACAATGTAACTGCTGATGTTAAGAAAGCAGAAGCTATCACAGTAGACGTTCCTGTATATATCAATGCAGAAAACTTCTACGCACTTGATGGTACATTCAGCATAGATCCTACAGTTCTCGGTGCTAACGGTGGCGTTATCGCTGTTGACTTTGAAGGTGACGGTGCATCTGCAAACGGTACAGAAGCAGGAGCTATGGCTCTTAATTCTGTAGTAGCAGGTTCAGTAAAAGTAACATCTGCACTTGAAGGATTAGAAAGCTTTACAGCTGAAATCGTTGAAGTAGCTGATCTTACAGGAAATGCTACTGTATCACTCGGTAAAGATAA
>SVNW01000016.1:34132-39955 GCA_015066745.1 Ruminococcus sp.
CCAACAGCAACAGTTACAGAGCCAACAGCCACAGTAACAGAACCAACAGCAACAGTTACAGAGCCAACAGCTACAGTAACAGAACCAACAGCAACAGTTACAGAGCCAACAGCTACAGTAACAGAACCAACAGCAACAGTTACAGAGCCGACAGCTACAGTAACAGAACCAACAGCAACAACATCATCATCTGATATCAATATCGTAATTACTGAAAAGCCAAAGGTTCCTGGTGTAGATGGTGATTATAAGGCAATTGCTTCTATGCCAAATACTAAGTTCTACTTCTCACATGAAGAAGGATTTAACCTTGATGGTCTTAAGGTAGAAGTTGAAGTTGAAGAAGTTTGGAGCAACGGTGATAAGACTACTAAGACTGTTGACATCACAAAGGATGTAGTAGTTAAGGGTAATGCAACACCTGCTACAACATATGATAAATCAACATTCAAGTATGAAATTGAAGTTGTATATGTAGGTTCAGAATATAAGGAACTTGTAGATGTAAATCTCGGTTCATTCACAGCATATATAGGTCAGAAGGGTGATATCTCACTTGACCACGAAGTTGATACACGTGACGTAACATGGGTAATCAAGGAATACAATGAAATCGCATTTGGCGGAACAGCTATGGATAAGTTACTTGAAGGTGCTAAGTTACCTGAAGGTTTACTTGAAGCAGCAGGTACTGACACAATCGTTGATTTTGCTAAGTTCCTTGGAAATGCTGATGAAAATAATGAGAATGATGGCAGTCGTCTTATAGATACAAGAGACGCATCACTTATCAAGTATTTCTATACAGAATTCAGTTTTGCTGACGTTATGGGTGAAGTTCTTGATGTTGCAGATACATGGAACAAGCTCATGAACCCAGAAACAGAAAAATAATAGTTTTAAGGGCAAACTAGTTTGCTTAAATAAAAAAATGTGAATGTTATTTGTGTGCAGTAATATTCTGCACACAAATAATTAAAGTTTGAAAGGAAATTGATTATGAAGAAGAATTATTTGAAGAGATTAGCAGCTACTTTTGCAGCAGCAGCAGTTATGACTGCTACAGCATCTTCTATGTCTGTTTTTGCTGCTGAAGGCGATTACCAGATCGATATCGATGATGAAGTAGTTACACTTGGCGAAGCAGAAACAGTAGACGTTGATGTAAAGGTTCTCCCAGGAACAGAATATACAGTAAACAGTCTCGGTGTTATGCTTGAATATGATACAAAGCTCACTATCAAGAGCACAACATCACCTGTAGGTATTTCAGAAGATGGTATCACAATCAGAGATGGTAAGTTATTGATTGCTGCAGGTGGCGACAAGCAGTTCAAAGCTGGCGATACATTACTTACAATCACATTTGAAGTACCAGCAGAAGTAGGTAAGTACAACGTAAACTTTGCTGAAAACTTTAATAGACTTAACCTCTTCAACACAGAAGATCCAACATACAAGAGCGAACTCGTTCCTCACGAACTCATCGGTGGTTATGTAGAAGTTAAGGAACCTGAAGTAACAACAGTTACAACAGTAACAACACCTGAACCAACTACAACATCAGAAACAACAACAACATCAGCTACAACATCAGAAACAACAACAACATCAGCTACAACATCAGAAACAACAACATCAGCTACAACATCAGCTACAACAACAACATCAGCTACAACATCAGCTACAACAACAACATCAGCTACAACAAAGGCAACAACAACAACTACTAAGAAGGTTACAACTTCTAACACACCTCCTACAGGTAACAGCACTGAAGGTGTAGCAGCTCTTGCAGCTACAATGGTAGCAGCAGCAGGCGCAGCTGTAGTATTCAAGAAGAAGAAAGACTAATCTGAATACAGATAAATATCTTTGACAAAAAAATTAAATCCTCCTAGCAATAGGGGGATTTAATTGTAATTAGATAATATACATAAGAAAAGAGGAATATTATGAAAAAATTCGTATCACTTACAGCATCAGTTGCACTCACAGCTTCAATGCTTTGCGCACCAACAGCAATAGTTTCCTATGCTGATCAGACACTTACAGCTGATTTTACAATGGTAATGGAAGACCAGCAGCTTAAGCCGGGTCTTAATGAAGTGTCTATTCCTGTATCATTTGATAAAGATATATCTTTTGCAGGATGCGTTTTTGATTTTGATTCTGTATTTTTCCCAAATGCTGCTTATGTTATAGAATTTGCTGATTTTGAAGGTAAGTCAGATGCATTGACTTTTGAATCAAATAAAGAAAAGGGCAGACTTACTATAAATTCAAATGATGGTAAGGATTTTACACTCAAGGCAGGAGAAGTTCTTTTCAATATCAATATCAAAGTTATGACAAAGGCAACAGCTTCAAAGCCATCTGCACCTGCTACAAATGTACCTGCAGGCGCAACATTTAAGGTTGCTCTTACAGAATTTGATGTAGCTACAGCAGATCATACATCATATGAACTTTCAGAATCTGATTTTGCAGCAGCTTATGCTGTAGTTCAGTCTGTACCTGAACAGTCATCAGCAGATCATAAAGTAAAGATCGGCAGTGTTGAATCAGGCAGTAAGACAGTTGAAGTTCCTGTATATGTTGAAGGTGACGTATTTACAATGAGAGCAGGCTTCAAGGTAAACGGAAGTGCTAAGATTGTAAACGTAAAATCAGATGTTGATGGTGTTACATGCAGTCAGAACGGTTCATTTGTATTTACACCAAGCAATGGTTCAGTAACAACATTTACAGCTGAAAAGCCTGTTGCTACTCTTACAGTACAGCTTCCTGCAGATGCAACAGCAGGTGACTTTGTAGTTTCATCAAAGTATTTTGATATTGCCGATGCAGATGCAGAAAGCGTTTATCCGGGTTCAGTAACATCAGGTACTATCAAGTATGAAGCTGCTACTCTTGCAGGTTCACTCACTGATATTAAGCTCAACGTACCTTATATCATTTCTGATACATCAAAGATTGATCTTTCAGATGTAAAGCTTACAGGTAACCTCACAGGTGCTGACGGTAAGGCAACTGCTGTAAACTTTGAAGCAGGCGGAGATTACGATATAAATGATTACTTCAAGATCGTAAAGCAGGACGATAAGCTTGACTGTACTTTTGAACTTGAATACATCGGTCCTGATCTCGGAACACCGGTTGCTAATGTAACACTTAATTGTCTGAATGCACTTAAAGGTGATATAACACTTGACAGAAGCGTTGATACAAGAGACGTAACATATACACTTCTTGAATTCTCAGCTCAGGTATTTGGGGATGAGTATGTAAAGACAAAGTTAGTTGGTGACAAGAATTTTGCAGATCTGGTAGATAAGTATGGCATTGATTTGCTTACTGAAGTTGCACTCAAGGCAGGAGACGTAGACGAAAACGGAGCTCTTGACTCAAGAGATGCATCATATCAGAAGAAGTACTATGCTGAAAGCGTATTTGGCGATATCAGCTGGGATACTATCTTATAATATAAGATTATAAAGTAAAAAATGGGAGTGCTCAGGCACTCTCTTTTTTTGGATATTACAATAGTAAATCATTGTTAATAACAAATAAAAATCAATTTTGTTTTTGATTTTATATAAACAAATTGATTGACGTATGACAAAAAATGTGGTATTATTGTATTATTAAATTCTATATTTTAAGGAGGACATGTATGGAGAAGTTTAAAAAGATAGTTGCAGTTGCAGCTGCTTTTGCGATGCTTGCAGCAATACCTCGTGATTTTGGATCAAATACAAAAGTGTTTGATATATCAGGAGTATCAGCTGAAGTAAATTATAGTGAGTATTCGTTTTATTTTAAAGTGGGTACTGTAGAAGTAAAGACAGAGGAAGATTTTTCAGCTTTAAAAAAAGTGACAGATTATACTGAACTGCTGGATTCTGAAGGTGCATTACCGGAACAACTGGCAGGAATGGAAGAAAGAAAAGTAGTGGAAGTTCCTGTTGATATTATGTACAACAGCGGATTTTTCTCACTCTCAATGAGCCTTGTGTCCGATCCGGATCTGACGTTTTTAGGTTATAAGAAAACAGACAAAGGTAAGTATACAACATTCTCTGACTGCGCTGTATCGACAAATGGTTCCAAGGTAGTCTATATGTCAAATAAATCAGAAAATACATATGAAGACGGAACACTTGTAACTGCACTTCTGGCTTTGCCTGAAAAATATGAACAGAGCAAGGAATATGAAGTAAAGATTTCAGAAGACGGATTTAAGATCGCAAAGAAAAATCTTTCAAATAACTTTACAAAATTCTGCCAAGCAGGTAAAGTTTCAATGGGTGAACCTGTTGTAACAACTACAACAACTGTTACAACAGAGCCAACAATAACAACAACTGTTATTACAGAACCACCTGTTACAACAACAGTTACTACACCTGTAGTAGAATGTGACTATCTTATAGAATTTGCCGATAACAAGTATGATTATGAATCATTGCTCACCGGTGCTGATTATACAGGTAAATGTTCAACCGCTATAGCTGAACAGTATAACGACAGTAAAGTAGTGGAAGTACCGCTTTATATCAATAAAAATGCAGGAATAAATACTGGAACAATAAAATTTGCCTTTGAAGAAGGTTTTGAATTCTTAGGTTGTCTTAAAGGTGAAAACAACAAGGTTTCTTCTATAGGGGCAAGTGTAACAGTATCTGTTAAGAAAAAACAGATAATAATAAATCAGAATACAGGTGATTTTACAGGAACAGGTGAGCTTGTAACACTTCTTCTTGCAGTGCCTGATGACGTTGAAATGAACAAAGCGTATACTCTTACATACCCTGATAATGCATTTGTAATTATTTCTGATGATGCAAGTGAGGGAAGTATAGTATCTACACCGGGGACAATGGTATTTAATGATCAGAATACTGAAGTAACAACTACTACACCGGTGTCAACTGTTACAACAACTTCTGTTACTACAACAGCTTCGCCTGTTACAACAAAAATACCTGCTACAACAACGACAACATCGGCATCAACAGTTACTACTGTTACTTCTCCTGTCGCCACTGAAGAGTATGATTATGTTATCAGACTCGGCAAGGAAGAATATCAGTATAACGACTTGCTTACAGGTTATGACTATGCAGATAAGTGTTCAACTGCTATAGGCGAGCAGTATCTTGATAAAAAGGTAGCTTTAGTGCCGGTTTATATCGATAAAAATGCAGGTATAAATACAGGAACAATAAAACTGGCATTTGAAGAAGGATTTGAGTTTATCGGCTGTCTTAAAGGTGAAAACGGTAAAATTTCTCCTATTGGTGCGAGCTTATCAGTATCTGTTAAGAAAAAACAGTTAATTATAAATCAGAGCACCGGTAACTTCAGTGAGACAGGAACTCTTGCAACATTGCTTGTAGCTGTACCGGATGATGTGGAAATGGATAAATCATATGTCCTTACATATCCTGAAAGAGCATTTATAATTATCGATGCTGATGCAAACGAAGGTTCAATAAACGGCGAAGACGGATATATGATATTCAAGTCTTCCGATGCGCCAACCACAACAGTAACAACAACGACAACACCGGCGCCAACTACAACAGTAACAACAACGACAACACCGGCACCGACAACAACAGTAACAACAACGACAACACCGGCACCGACAACAACAGTAACAACAACGACAACACCGGCACCAACAACAACAGTAACAACAACGACAACACCGGCACCGACAACAACAGTAACAACAACGACAACACCGGCACCGACAACAACAGTAACAACAACGACAACACCGGCACCGACAACAACAGTAACAACAACGAC
The DNA here is from genome assembly GCA_015066745.1 of Ruminococcus sp. Lineage (GTDB taxonomy): Bacteria > Bacillota > Clostridia > Oscillospirales > Ruminococcaceae > HUN007. The sequence continues at coordinate 39,953 of SVNW01000016.1, forward strand.
AAC
>SVNW01000016.1:40055-55294 GCA_015066745.1 Ruminococcus sp.
CAGTAACAACAACGACAACACCGGCACCGACAACAACAGTAACAACAACGACAACACCGGCACCGACAACAACAGTAACAACAACGACAACACCGGCACCGACAACAACAGTAACAACAACGACAACACCGGCACCGACAACAACAGTAACAACAACGACAACGCCGGCACCGACAACAACAGTAACAACAACAACAACTCCTGAACCGACAATACCTATCGTAATTGACACTATACTTAAACTTCCTCAGGAAGGCAGTGATGAAAAGATAGTTGTATCTGTACCTAATACAAAGTTCTATTTCTCACATGATGAAGGTTTCAGTACAGACGGACTTAAAGCAGAAGTAACTGTTATCAACAAGATGAGTGATGGTAAACAGCATGAAGAAAAGGTTGACATCACAAAGGATCTTGTAATAAAAGAAAATGCAACTCCTGCAGTACTTTATGATGGAAAAACATTTAAGTACGATGTGGAACTTGTATATATAGGAACCAAGTATAAAGAAATCATCAATGAAACAGTAGGAACATTTACTGTATATATCGGTCAGAAGGGTGATATTACTCTTGATCATAACGTAGATACAAGAGATGTCAGCACAGTAATCAAGGAATATACAGAAGATGCTATGTCAGGCGGAACAATAATTCCTGATATCATAAAAGACGCTAAGGCAGATAATCTCTTTAGTGATTCTGAGCAAGCAAAGAATTTTGTAATGTTCCTCGGAGATACTTGTACGGATAAAGTAATTGATACAAGAGATGCATCTTATATTTTAAAATTCTATAGTACATATGTAATGGATTCTATGGATTCACCTGATGGTACAGTAGATGTAAAGAAAATATGGGATGAGATAGAAGGCAAAAAAAAGTAAATTAAAACAAGAAAGGCTGTTACCGCATTTATGCTGTAACAGCCTTTTAAAATATTATTTTTCAGTACCCCAACCGCTGATATTTCCTCTTTGAAGTGCGCCGAAAATTTTGTCTGAAAAGCCTTTGTTTGTCTTTTCCATATCAATTATGAATTGTTTCATAGTTTCTCTGTTTGTATGACCGTCAGCAGGACAGGCTGATTTTACGACAGGGAAATTTTTTTTGCGTGCAGTTTTTGCTATGATATTTTCCGGTGCAAGAACCAGTGGTCGTATAACGGTAATATCTTTTCTCGATAAGTATGAAACGGGAGAAAAGCAGTCTATTCTGCCTTCATTAAAAAGATTCATGAAAAATGTTTCGACAACATCGTCGTGATTGTGACCAAGAGCAAGTTTGTTGCAACCGAGTTCCTTGGCTGCGTCATGAAGAGCACCTCTTCTCATACGTGCGCAGAGACTGCATGGATTTGGTTCTTTTCTTATATCGAAAACTATTTCGGCTATATGTGTCTGAATAATTTTGTAGTCAATATCATATTCTTTACACAGAGCGGAAATTTCCGAATAATCTGTAGGCTCGCCGTTAAACATAGGGTCAAGAGAGAGTGCAGTTATTTTGTAGTCAATACCGATAAATCTTTGCAGCAGTCTCAGACCGATAAGCATTACAAGACTGTCTTTGCCACCGGAAACACCTACTGCGATATGATCACCGTCAGAAATCATATCATATTCCTGTATGGCACGTCTGAGATAGCCAAGCATTTTTTGCATTATAGAAAAACCTCCCAAAAAATTCAATTAAATAAATACTAAAAAAGTGAAGGAATATTGTTTGCCACTAATTAATTATATCGTATTTCTTATATAATTTCAATTTATACTTGAAATTATGCAAAAAAAATAATATACTATAATAATAGCGGGTGAAAAAAATCGCAAAGTAATGTAAGGATATGGAGGAATCTACAAATGAAAGATATTTTAGTAACAGGCGGAGCAGGATTTATAGGAAGTCATACTTGTGTTGAGTTGCTTGAGGCAGGATATAATGTAGTTGTAGTTGATAATCTCAGCAATTCAAAAGAAGAAAGTCTTAATAGAGTAAAACAGATAACAGGAAAAAGTGTTAAATTTTATAAGGCTGATATCCTTGATAAAGAAGCACTTGACAAGATATTCAAGGAAAATGATATCGGTTCGGTTATACACTTTGCAGGACTTAAAGCTGTAGGCGAGTCAGTAAGAAAACCTGTTGAGTATTATCACAACAATATTACAGGAACACTTTGTCTTATAGAAGTAATGAAGGAAAACAACTGCAAGACAATGGTATTTTCATCTTCTGCAACAGTTTACGGAGTAAAGAATAAGGCTCCTTATACAGAAGACATGGATACTTCAACTGCAACAAATCCATACGGATACACAAAAGTTATGATAGAACAGATCTTAAAGGATCTTTATGTATCAGATAACGAATGGAGCATCATACCACTGAGATATTTCAATCCTATAGGTGCGCACAGTAGCGGACTTATCGGCGAAGATCCTAACGGAATTCCGAATAACCTTGTTCCGTACATAGCACAGGTTGCTGTAGGAAAGCTTGAACAGCTCAGCGTTTATGGTGATGATTATGAAACTCCTGATGGTACAGGTGTGCGTGATTATATCCATGTAGTAGATCTTGCAAGAGGTCATGTACTTGCTGTAAAGTATGCACTTGAAAACAAAGGTTTTGAACCTGTAAATCTGGGAACAGGAAACGGATCAAGTGTTCTTGAAGTTGTTGCTGCGTATGAAAAAGCTTGCGGAAAGCCTATAAATAAAAGAATAGCTCCAAGAAGAGACGGCGATATAGCAACGTCATTTGCAGATGCCTCAAAAGCTAAGGCACTTTTCGGTTGGGAAGCAAAGTCTGATATAAATGAGATGTGTGCTGACAGCTGGAACTTTACTAAAAAGAATCCTAACGGTTTCTGATAAGAAGGTTAGTGTAAAATATTATGGTATATACAGTTACAATGAATCCTTCACTTGATTATATTATGTATATTGATAAATTAAATGAAGGTCTGGTAAACCGTTCTGTAAGCGAAAGAATAGTTACAGGCGGAAAGGGTATAAACGTATCATATGTCCTTTCCCAGCTTGATATTCCGAGTGTTATACTTGGTTTCACAGCGGGATTTACCGGAGAATATATAAAACAGGAAATTTTACAGCTTGGTCTTACACATGAACTTATTGACTTAAAAAACGGTATGTCACGTATAAATGTAAAGCTAAAAGGAAGCGTTGAAACTGAAATAAATGGTCAGGGACCTGAAATTTTTCCGGAAAGTGTCGATATACTTATAGAGAGGATAAAAAAACTTGAAAAAGATGATCTTCTTGTTCTTTCTGGAAGTGTACCGGCCACGGCAGGTACAGATGTTTACAGAAGAATGGCGCGTATCGCTAAGGAAAACGGTGTTCGTGTGGTAGTTGATGCAACCGGTCAGCTTCTTACTGACACGCTTGAATATTCTCCTTTTATGATAAAGCCGAATATACATGAACTTTCGGATATATTCAAAAGAGAAATATACACAATAGAAGACGTGGTTTTTTATTCTCGTGAACTTATAAAAAAAGGTGCCCAAAACGTAATAGTATCTATGGGGGACAGAGGTGCGGTTCTGGTAACGGAACAAGAATATGTTTACAGAGAGGCACGTAAAGGAAAGGCAGTCAATACAACAGGTGCAGGAGATTCTCTTGTTGCCGGATTTATATACAGTTATCTTAAAGACGCTGATATAAATAAAGCGTTTGGTTTTGCTGTAGAAACCGGTACAGTTGCAGCGTTCAGTGAAGGCTTGCCACAGAGAGTTGATTTGAAGAAAATAAAAATTTAAGTTACTTAAATAAATAATTAAATAGTCTTGTGTTTAAGAAAAAATAATTAAATTATATTGACACAGCATTGTAGTATATGATACAATAATAGTAGTATTTCAGTATCACAACAGTAAACTTAAAACAATATTTAATATCATATTCTGCATAAGCAGTATTCTTCAAAATCTCTTTAATAAAAATTATAGAAAGAGGATAGTTTTGAAAGAAAAAAAATTCATTGGCAGGATAAAGGGTTTATTTGAAAGTGTATCAATAGAAGAAAAAATCTCCGGTAAAATGGTAGCAATGCTTTTTGTTATTCTTTTTTCTTTTATGATGATAGTCATATGTATAATCACATTGACGCAAAAATCTTTTGAACAGAACAATAACAAAATCGTTGAAAATGTTGTTACTACAACTACAAATGTTTCTACGACACCGGTACAGACTGAAAAACAGGAAAATGAAGTTACCACGATAAGTGAGTATGTACTCAGTACTACCCTTATAAGTCAGTCTCAGTATGAACAGGTCATGGAAGCAGAGGGTGCTTTAAGACCGGAAATTATTTCGGTGGTTGCAGACAGGGCAGGTTTTTCAGGCGAAGGTTATCTTTCGGGATTTGCGCCGGGGCAGGAAGCAGTGGAATTTGTATTTGATATACCGGTGACACAGCACTATGACATATCTGTTTGCTTTGCATCTGATGCAGTGGTAACAAATGAGATATATCTTAACGGTGATATGCTTTTTGATTTTGCTTGTACAGAGGAAACTGTCGGAAATTTTGTGGTAAAAACATATTATGGTGTTTTTATCGAAGCTGGTCAGTCTGTTTTTAAAGTAAATGCAGTAGACGGAAACTTTGAACTTGATTATATAAAAATCCAGAACAACAGTTCCATATATACTTCACAGACAGATGTTTCAGCCGTTCCGGTAAATCCGCAGTCAAGCGATGAGGTTTGTGAGCTTTTGCAGTATCTTGCAGATAACTTCGGTGAAAATATAATCACAGGTCAGTACGTATCAGATGAGCGTAATATAGAAATAAACAAGATTTATGAAAATACAGCAAAATATCCTGTGATCCGTTTTGGTGATCTTGGAGTTTATTCTATAAACAGCAAAAATGATTCATACGGCGATGATGTAAAAGCCGCAATCAAATGGGCTGCTGATGGCGGTGTAGTAGGTTACGTATGGCATTGGAAAGCACCGGTTCACGAAGCTGAGATATACGCTGAAAAGACATCTTTTAAACTTGAAGATGCAGTTACATCAGAAGATATTGCTTTATTGCCCATAGAACAGATCGAAGCACTTGCTGATGAAGGAGTGATAACTCCTGAATGTCTGGCAATTGTAAAAGATATAGACAATGTTTCAAAGCAGCTTGCAAGGTTACGGGACAAAAAAATTCCTGTACTGTGGAGACCGCTTCACGAAGCAGGAGGTGACTGGTTCTGGTGGGGATCGGCAGGGCCTGATGCATACAAATGGCTGTGGAATCTTTTATATGTAAGACAAACCCAGTATCATGAGCTTAACAATCTTATATGGATATGGAGTGCGCAGGGAACAGAGTATTTCATTGACAATTCCGGATTTGATATTGCAGCAGTGGATCTGTATGATGAAAATGCAGATAATACCGGATATTACAAGCAGTATCAGTGGCTGTATTCATTGACAGACGGACAGAAACTCATCGCCCTCGGAGAATGCGGAAAGTTGCCCGATATTGAACTGACGTTCAGAGACAGGGCAGTATGGTCATTTTTCGGCCTTTGGTATGGAGATTATATACTCAACGAAAAAGGCGAGCTTTCAGAAAAGTATAACAGCAGAGATGATATTCTGAAAATGTATAATTCAAACAGAACAATAACACTTGAAAAATATAAAAAGAGAAATAATGTACCTGAGGTCACGGCAGCGGAAAGTAATGTCACACAGGAAGAATAAGCGATACTTCGCCGGAATGATACAGTGACATCAGTACTATTACCACATTTTCTTTAAAAAGTTACTGTTGGCCCGATATGGATAAATAGTAATGCATTGAGGAAGTACATGATTTGTTCAGTAGTTCTTTAGATAATAATGTTTATGTTGTAAGAAATATTATTTTTTTGAAAGGTGGAATAATTTTATGAAGTATCAGATTATAGGCGAAAAGGAAATTCCAAATATACCATGGCAGGATAAGCCGGCAGGCTGCAGTGATGTAGTGTGGCGTTATGACGCAAATCCTATCATACAGAGAGATATTCTCCCTACATCAAACAGTGTGTTCAACAGTGCAGCTGTACCTTTTGGTGACGGTTTTGCAGGCGTATTTCGTGTAGATGACAAGGCAAGAAATATGGAACTCCACGCAGGTTTTTCGAAAGACGGTATAAACTGGGATATTAACTCTGAAAGAATTACTTTTGAAACAGATATTCCTGAAATGCAGACATTCTGTTATGGATATGATCCGAGAGTTGTATTTATTGAGGATAGATATTACGTAACATGGTGTAATGGTTATAAGTACAGACCAACAATAGGTGTGGCTTATACATATGATTTCAAGACTTTCCATCAGCTTGAAAATGCATTTTTACCTTTTAACAGAAATGGTGTTCTCTTCCCAAGAAAGATAAACGGTAACTTTGCTATGTTATCACGTCCTTCTGACAGTGGACATACTCCATTTGGTGATATTTATTACAGCGAAAGCCCTGACATGACTTTCTGGGGAAAACACAGACACGTTATGTCACCTTCAATGGGCTGGGAAAGTACAAAGATAGGCGCAGGTCCTATTCCGATAGAAACATCTGAAGGCTGGCTTATGTTCTATCATGGTGTTCTTACATCATGTAACGGATTTGTTTACAGTTTTTCAGCAGCACTTCTTGATAAGGACGAGCCATGGAAGCCTGTAAAGAGAGGAAAAGAGTATCTTATAAGTCCTCAGAAGCTTTACGAATGCGTAGGCGATGTTCCTAATGTAACATTCCCATGTGCAAATCTCGTTGATGCTAAAACAGGAAGAATTGCTATTTATTATGGTTGTGCAGATACCTGTACAAGTCTTTGCTTTACAACTGTAGATGACGTTATTGATTATCTTATGAACAATTCTCAGATTTAATAAATCAGACAAAAACAGCACTTATCTGTCTTTATTGGCAGGTAAGTGCTGTTTTTTGATTAGATAGTATATCCTTTTTCCTTTAGTCCGTCAATGAGTTCGCCTAATATTTCGCAGTTTGTTGCAGAAACAGAGTGCAGAAGATATATACCTCCGGGGTGCGCTGCGTTAATGGCGTTTCTTAGTGATTCTTCAGGAGAAGGCTGTTTTTCTGTATTCCAGTCCACATATGCAAAACTCCACATAAGTGTTTTATAACCAAGTTCTTTTGTAAGTTTCAGACTTTTTTCAGAGTATTCTCCGCAAGGAGGTCTGAGATACTGCATTTCATAGTTATAATTTTTCAGTACAAAGTCATGAAGTGATTGTATTTCTGTTTTAAGTTCATCATCGCTTAGCTTAGGGAAACTTGCGTGTGTCATACCATGATTGCCTATAGCGTGACCTTCTGATATCATTCTTCTTACAAGGTCGCCTTCTTTTTTTGCATAATCACCGGTGAGGAAGAATATAGCTTTTACATTTTTTTCTTTTAAAGTGTCAAGTATTTTGGAAGTATATCCGTTTTCATATCCCTGGTCAAAAGTGAGTATTATCTGCTTTGGATCTTGTGATAAAGAATATGATGCAAATTCTTTGTAATTATTATTAAAATCTGTTGCGCCAAGAGGAATATTGAGGTTATCTTTTTCTAATCCCTGGCCATATCCGTGTGTCTGAGTGCTTTCTGTTGCATATACTGTAAGCGGACTGCATGCAAGAATAAAACCTGTTATAGCAGCTGTGATCTTCAAAATATTTTCCTCCCTTTTGAAAGATTATTTATGTCACAGTATATTATCTGCAGTCATAATACATTAAATACAAAGAAAGAAATACAAAAAAGCATGGACATCACTATCCATGCTTTAAAGTACATTTATTATTTATCAAGATATGATTTTACGAGAATCTGTAACAGCTCATCACGATCTATGTGTCTTATGATGCTGCGGGCATTTTTGTGAGTAGTGATATATGTAGGGTCTTCTGAAAGAATGTAGCCTACTATCTGATTTATAGGATTGTATCCTTTTTCAGTTAAAGCATCATAAATCGTTGTGAGATTTTGCCTTAAAACTGCTTCTTTATCCTCATTTACACTGAAAGTCATAGTCTTATCAATCATATTTATCATCTCCTTAATATATATTATACATTATATGAGTGATATAAACAAGAGCAAATCAGAAAAATTTACGTTTTGCTGTTTTAGTTTTTAAATCTTTGTACATTTTGCGAATGTTTGTAAATATGTATGTATACCCGGAAAAAAGTGTTCCGGATATACAGGCAAAATTAGCAGCTTTTTTTAACAAAAGAGTTGCAGTCAGTGCATTCAGGCATAGTAGGGTTTGCTTCATGTGTGCCGATGTCAATTGTATTGAGAGAGCAGTAGTTTTCATCCTGCATATTGTGCTGGCACTGCTTTACTGTACATCTGATACTTGAGTTCTTTGATTTACATTCCATGATATTAAACCTCTTTTTGATTTATTTTTTATTCTCGTTACCGGGAACAAAAATATTATATGCAGGATCACATTAAAAAATTCAGAAAAAATTTTTTAAGTCCAAGAAAATTTTTAGATAAAATTCACAATTTTTCGATAAATAATTGACAACATGAAACGAAAGTGATATTATATTATTTAATAGAATTAATATAATCGATCCAGATGAAAGGGGATAATTTATTATGCAAGAAAACTATAATGAATTTCAGACAAGTGCCGTAAGAAAAAAGAAAAAGACAGGTATTGTTATCGGTGCTGCTGCAGCTGTTGTTGTCGGAGGTTCAGGTGTTGCTTATGCAGCCGTTCCGGCAGTTCAGAATACTGTCAATATGACAGTTATGAGTCCTGACAAATACTGTACAAAGGTTTACGAGGACTTTTTTGCAGATATGTATGAAAGCGAAAAGAAAACTGATGCTGATGCAAAACAGGCGGATCTGAAAAGCATCACTGTTGATCTTGGAAAATATTCAGATCAGCTCAAAGATGCAGTAGGTTATGATGTGTTCAGGACACTGACTATCGAATGTGATACTGCAGTATCAGCAAAGAAAATGTCCGAAGCAAAGATGGTATCAGGCAAGGCTACGCTCAAGGCTGATGACAGATCTGTTGTTTCCGGAGAAGTTATCATTGATATAGAAAATAGCGTGCTTTATCTTACAGTTCCTGAACTTAGCGAAAAATCAATAAGTCTTGATTTTGGCGAATACATGGAAGGTGCAGATGATGTTTTAAGCGAAAGCGCAAAGATACAGGATATGTCTGCAAATGATATGCTTAAAGATTATACAGATCTTATTTCCAAGCATATTGCCAAGGGAGAGACAGAACTTGAAAAAGGTTTTGAAGCATCAATAGCAGATGTTGATTATAAATATAACAAGCTCACTACAGTATTCAAAGAAAAAGAAATGATCGATTTTATGGATGATTTTGTAGCTTTGCTTGAAAAAGATGAAAATCTTGAAAAAATTATGAAGCCATACGGAGATCAGTTTTCTATCGATGATATCACTGAAGATCTTAAGATAACAGAAGATGATATTCCTGATGACGCTCAGATAGTAGTAGATACTTTTGTTGATCCCGAAGGTGTTATAAGAGGTCTTACACTTACAGCTAAGACTGAAGAAGAAAGCAATTTTATATCATTTGTTATTGCCAAAGAAGGCAGTGACGTTGTAGTTGACTTCAACATGAATGATGAAGCAAACGTTACTGTTACAGCTGTAAAGAGCGGGGACGCATACACAGGTGATGTGTCATTTGCTGAAAATGGCAGTGAAGAATTCAGCATTGCATTTGAAAACTTTGAAGTAATTGACAACAAGTATGTAAATGGTGTTATTTCCATGGACATAAGTGAATTTGAAATAGAAGATATGGACAGTATTTCACTTGCATTTGAGAAAAATGGTGACTTACAGAAAATCTCTACCGAAATTGCCGGTGTAAGCTGTGCTTTAGAGTATGGATACGGTTATGAAGTAAAGGATATTTCTGCACCTGCTGATGCTCAGAAGGCTGAAGATTTTGTAAATTCTCTTGATGAAGAAAAGACAAATGAATTTTTAAATACTGTTATGAAAAATCTTGGCTTTAACGAAGAAGATGCAAACACTATGAGAGAATCTTTATTCGCTCCTTCTGAATTAAATTATGAATACGGTAATGAAGAAGAATATGAATATGGAGAAGAAGAACTTGAGTTTAACGAAGAAGAATCTGAATTTAATATGGGAGAACTTGAATTTAACTCCAATTCTTTCTTTGATATAGAATACAATGCATCTGACCTTAACGTTGAAGTATTAGGAAACAAGATTGATTTGTTCAATGTTGATCCTGTTGTTTTGCCTGAAAGCGCAAAAGGTGAATCTTTAGAAGCAGAAGAATGGGATTATTACTATTCTGATGATGATGATTATTGTGTAGGAGTGGAAAATATCACAAGTGAAGAGCTTCCTGCAGAAAAATGTTATATTTGCGATATCGGTGCATCAAATAATTCAATTGTTATAAATGGAGTAACAGTAGGTTCTTCTGTTGAAGAATTAGAAAAAGCATTTGGTGTCGAAATAAATGAAGAAGTTAAAATATTTAGTATATATGATACTGAAAACTATTTTGGTTCTATAACAATGGATATAGCTGATGGTGCTGTAACATATATGACTATTAACTTTTGGGCTGAATAATAAAAAATAAAATAAAAAAATCAGGACGGTTTTAAGCCGTCCTTTTTGTATTATTGGATAATAACATAGTTGTCAGCAGCATTTTCTTTTGTTGCGTGTTCAGAAACGGCTGTGACCTTTACTTTAAGCTCTTTTGCACCCAGGCATATAGTTATTATATCATTTATCTTTACGTCGTATGACGCCCTTGCAGGCTTGTCATTTACAAATACTTTTCCTGCATCACATGCCTCATTGGCGATGGTGCGTCTTTTTATAAGACGTGTTACTTTAAGGTATTTATCAAGTCTCATTTAAATTTCCTTTCTAAAGAAAAAAGCATATGTATCAGAAAAATCCGATGCATATGCTTTAGGGATAATAAGATTACTTGTTTACAGCATCCTTGAGAGCCTTACCAGCTTTGAAAGCAGGAGCTTTCTTAGCAGGACAGTGAATAACTTCGCCTGTTCTTGGGTTCTTTGAATCCTTTGCAGCTCTTTCACGAACTTCAAAAGTACCGAAACCGATAAGCTGAATCTTTTCGCCCTTTGCAAGTGAATCGCTTATAGCGCTGATAACTGTTGAGAGAGCCTTGTCAGCGTCTTTCTTTGTGTATTCACCTTTTTCAGCAATAACATTGATTAAATCTGCTTTTGTCATTTTTATTTACCTCCAATGTTTTCAGTATTAACCTGAGCTTTTGCTTGTTTCCAATAAGCGTCAAGCTCGTCTATGCTAAGAGATTTCATATCAACCTCATTAAGCCTTATTAATTGTTCCGTTTTTTCAAAACGTTTTATAAACTTTTCTGATGCGTCAGTCAGCAGAAGTTCTGATTCAGCATCTGCTTTTCTTGCGACATTTGTACATGAAAACAATACATCACCGAGTTCTTCGTTTATTCTGGCACTGTCATTTTCTGCGATAGCTTCTTCAAGTTCAGCAATTTCTGATTTCAGACGATTTAATGCGTCGGAAATATCCTTAAAATCCATTCCTGATTTTGCTGCACGCTTACCGATTTTCTGTGCCTTCATAAGCGCCGGGAGTGTTTTAGGAACACTTCTCAGAGTCTCTGTAAATGTAGTCTGTCCTTTTGTCTGTTGTTTTATCTGTTCCCAGTTTGTAAGGACTTCATCGCAACCGTTGACAGTAACACTACCAAATACATGAGGGTGGCGTATGATGAGTTTCTGACATATGTCGTTGCATACATCATCAAAGTTGAAGTTTTCCGCTTCGGTTTCGATTTCAGAATGAAATACTACCTGCAGAAGTACATCACCTAATTCTTCAAGAAGCAGAGCCTTGTCGTTTAGGTCTATAGCTTCTATAACTTCATATGTTTCTTCTATAAGTGATGATCTTATTGATTCGTGAGTCTGTACTTTATCCCATGGACAACCGTTTTCACTTCTCAATACTTTTACTATTTTTACGAGATCGTGTATGTCGTAACGTTCTTTAAAATCAAACATAATAAAATCCTCATAAACCTGTAAACTATGGCCTTTATCTATAGTACCTCAAACTTACGTAAAATGCAAGCTTTTTTGGTAATTTTGTTATAAGTATAGAATATAGAAGTCTGTGATTATTGAAAATAGTCAAAAAACACATTGTTTCTTGGGTTTTTTGATTATCGGATATCAACAAATCCGACTTTTCTGTATACTTTGGAAAGTGTTTTTCTGGTGATCTTTGATGCTGCTTCTGCACCGGCTGTATAACATTCTTTAAGATAAGCTTTATCCTGGATAAGCTTTGAATATTCTGTACGTACAGGTGAAAGATGATCTGCAACTGCTTCTCCTACAGCGAGTTTAAAATCGCCATATCCCTTTCCTGCAAATTCAGAAGTTATATCATCTATGCTTTTGCCGGTAACAGATGAGTAAATAGTCATAAGATTGTTTATACCGTCTTTGCCTTCTTTATAGCAGACTTCCATATCACTGTCTGTAACAGCACGTTTGAACTTTCTTATAACAGTATCCTTGTCATCAAGAATGAAAACGCATGCATTCGGGTTTTCATCTGATTTTGACATTTTCTTTGAAGGATCCTGAAGTGACATGACCCTTGCACCTGTTTTAGGGATAAAAGGTTCGGGTACTGTGAAGAAATCGCCGTATTTCTGATTGAATCTTACAGCAATGTTTCTTGCAAGTTCAAGGTGTTGTTTCTGGTCAGCTCCTATAGGCACAAGATCTGCATTGTATGCAAGTATATCGGCTGCCATCAGTACAGGATATGTGAAAAGACCTGCATTTATATCATTTGCGTGCTTTGCACTCTTGTCTTTAAACTGTGTCATTCTTGAAAGTTCACCAAACTGTGTGGAGCAGGAGAGTATCCAGCTTAATTCCGCATGATTATGGTTGTGACTCTGTATGAATGCTATTGATTTTTGTGGATCTATACCGCATGCGAGAAGAAGTGCATATGCTTCGAGTGAGTTCTGACGAAGTTTAACAGGATCTTGTCTGACTGTTATTGCGTGAAGATCAACAATAGAATATATACAGCGGTATTCTTCCTGAAGAGGTCCCCAGTTACGGACAGCACCTATATAATTTCCGAGTGTGAAAGTTCCGGTAGGCTGTATTCCGCTGAATATAAGCTTTTTTTCGTTTTCCTGTGACATTTTTACCTATCCTTTCGGAAAATATTAGTTTGAATTTCTTGCAGCCTGGTCTTTAGCCTGTGCATTTTTGATCTCATTCATAACATTCTGATAAAGGTGAAGTAAAAATGCTTTCATTTTGCCGTTTTCTGAGCTGTCAAGAGCAAAAGGATCGATAACTGTCTTGTATACGCCTTTTCTTGTCATGATATGTGCGTAGTGTGCAGATGCGTTGAGTGGTATATCAAATACTGATGTTCTTTCGCAAGCAGGAAGTGACTGTCCTGCGCTTGCTATGAATGTACGTACAGTCTGAGCAAGTGAAGGGTGTCTTGCAGAAAGATTTGTTATAGTAGCGCCGTTGTTAAAATAAATGTTTACAGAACCGTTTGCAAGGCATACTACTGTTCCGAGAAGATTTGGTCCCATAGGAATGTCTATAACTGCGCTGTATACCTGTTTGTCATCTTTAAGTTTTACTCCGATAACTGCAGGAGGCATTCTTAATGCTTTTATTCTTGCCATAAGATATGGTTCGCATACGTTGTAACGCTGATAAGGTGTCTTTGCCATAATAATATTTCTCCATTCTCCGCCATTATATTCGTGGTCTTCCGGCGGTAAAAGACTTTAAATTATAATTTTTTTGTAAGATCTCCGACAAGCTTACAGCCTTTTATGATCTGCTCGTCTGAAGGAGTTGAAAAATTCATTCTGAATGAATTTGTTTTGTCATTTTCGGATATCATAAATGCAGTTCCCGGAACAAGTGCAACCTTATATTTTTCAACAGCTTCTTTGCAGAATGCCATCATATCTGCGCCTTCCGGAAGAGTTGCCCATATGAACAATCCGCCGTCAGGGTCTGTAACGGTTACTTTATCCGAGAAGTTTTCTCTGATATGTTTTTGCATAAGCTCGCATTTTGACTTGTATATTTTTCTGAGCATATTGAAGTGGTCGTTTATGTTTACCTTCTTCATAAATGCTTCACATACACGCTGAGCCCATATATTTGAGTGAACGTCGGAAACCTGCTTGCACACTACGATTTTCTGGATTATTTCAGCAGGAGCAGATACGTAACCTACACGAAGTCCCGGTGCAAGTATCTTTGAAAATGTTCCGCTGTAAATAACACGACCTTCTGTATCGATGGATTTTATAGATGGGATTTCCTCGCCTTTAAAACGAAGGTCACCGTATGGGTTGTCTTCAAGTATGATAAAGTCATACTTCTTTGCAAGTTCATATACAGCCTTGCGTTTTTCCCATGACATCGTATTTCCGGTAGGATTCTGGAAGTTAGGGATCACATAAAGCAACTTTACGTTTTTGTTGTTTTTTATAGCTTCTTCAAGCTTTTCGATATTAATGCCGTCATCTTCAAGTTCAACACCTGTAAGATTTACATTGTATGATTTGAAAGCATTGAGAGAACCGATAAAACTTGGTGATTCGCATATAAGAGTATCACCATCGCTGCAAAGAACTTTACATGCAAGTTCATTTGCCTGCTGTGCTCCTGAAGTGATGATAAGATCATCGATATCAGGGTTGAAACAATTTTTTTCAGCCATTTGTTTTTTCAGAAGGTCACGCAGTGGTGTATATCCTTCTGTTATACTGTACTGAAGAGCACCTATAGGATCGCTTGTAAGAATTTCCTTTGATATCTCACCTATGATCTCTGTTGGAAAAGCTTCGGCTGAAGGATTTCCGGCAGCAAAAGGTATTACTTCAGGATTTGCTGTGTGTTTAAGAATTTCACGTATTGCTGAGGGTTTTAAAGAAGAAACCCTGTTTGAATATTGATAATTCATACATATGTCCTCACTTTTATAAAATATAAATATATAGAAAAGTAGTTCAATTTATCAAGACAAACCACATTATTTCATTATTATAGCATATTTTCTGTGAAACATCAATATAATTTTTTCAAATATC
>SVNW01000017.1:0-10309 GCA_015066745.1 Ruminococcus sp.
CGCTGTACCGGCTAAAATTGTCTTTGTACGCAATCGTAATAAAAGAAGTGACTATCTCTGTATACTTTCAACCGACACAAGTTTAACTGAAGACGAAATCATCAGAATCTACGGTAAACGTTGGAGTTTAGTTACTTTTGCGGTACTTACTATTGAATTTTCAAGATGCACAGTCATTTTTGATGTGCGAAGTTTGAGTAAGAAAATAAAAGATAAATTAGAAAAATAAAAAAATCAACCGTTGTTCTTTTTAAACAATGGTTGATTTTTTCTTGGTATATTTTATGAATACGCTGTTATGATTTAAAAAATAATCAGTTTTTATCAGCCTGATATGAGCTTGTTTTTAAGCAGGATCATATCAACGATCCCAAGACTGCAGGAGTTGTCCATATCTGCACTGTATCCGTCAAATACGCCATCAATACCGTGAAGATGTTTTTTGAGTATTACTGCGTCAGTTGAATTTATTGCACCGTCTGAATTAAGGTCGCCTTTAATTCCGCCTGTTGGTAAAGCATCTTTCTTGTCAAACTTTATACGTATGTAACTTACATTTATTGCTTTATCCTCTGTTCTGAAGTTAAGTGTCAGTTTACCGTCTGTAACTTTGACTTTTCCTTCAACAGTTGTATTTCCGTCTATGCTGACATTTGAAGCAACTATGCTTTCGTTTTCTGTTCCGTAGTTTGCGTAAACAGTAGGATTGTTGGAACATTTCCACGGATCGCAGAAACCTATTTCTACATTATATGTTCCGTTAGGAAGAGTAAATCCATAGTCAAGATGTCTTTCTATATCATTTTCAAACTGATTTTTTGTATATCGGTTACTGTTTGCCTTATCCTGATTATCTGTAGTGTTAAATTCGTATGCCCATGTGTTTGCTGTATATAATCCCTTGCTCTTTTCTGAACCTTTGTAACGGTCAGTAGAGTCATCGATAAGTCCCCATACAGTACCTGTAACCTCATCGATACCATAGATCTGTTCTGTCAGGCTGTTGAAGTATCCATATTTGTCACTGCCTGTAACTGTTGTAGTATCATGGTCTCCGCAGTCTACAAAATATGCTGTTGTATTGTCGGTGTCATAAAGATTTTTTATAGCTTTCATATATATGAAGTCGCATACCTTAGCTGATTCTTTTCCGTCAGATGATGAGAAAAATACGTCAACAACAGAGTGGTTTTCACCGTTTGCCTTTACAGTTCTTACTGCCGAATTCATAACTTCCGGAGGAATTATGAGTTTAACATCATAAACACTCTCATTGCCGTTGTAGTCAAGTTTTTTATCATAAAGCACAGAATTTCCGACACGTATTTTAATAGTCTTTCCATTATCGGTTTTTCTGAATTTTACTGTAAGCTGAGAATACGGTGCAGTTTCATCTACTGCCATAGAGTATCCGAAGTATCCGTTTCCTTGAGTATATCTGTATGTACTGTCAGATGTAACACTGACAGATTCATATTCAACCATATTATGAAGCTCGTCATTTTCATACTGTCCGTAACCCGGCTGTACTGTATCGGTCACTGTATATTTGGCACGCGGAAGACCTGTATCCACTACAGAATCGGCATTGTTAAAGTACCAGTAGATACCGTAACGCTGTTTATACTGTTTGTAGTGCGGTGTGAAGACAAGTGTTCTGTCAGTGCCATTAAGAGTAAACTTCATAGATGAACTGTCTTTTACAAGATGTTTTCCTATTTCAGACATAAACATCGATACAGAGCCGTTCTCCTTGTTTACAGTTATATTTTCCGAGCCTGCTATTTTTTCAGACGGAATAGATACCCACATACCTGTTGAACCTTTTTTCATATCAGTTGTACCAAGTTCCGCACTCAGAACCACCGGACCGTATGTAAATGCGTAAACCTTGCCTTTGGCATCAGGCAATGTATGTACCTGAACCTCCTGAGGAAGTGTAAGTTCTATAATATCTCCATCGGAGAAATTACGCTTGACCTGTGCATATCCGTTTACATCAGTATATGCAAATCTCTCTCCGTTTACTGTTATTATCATATTTCCGGCTATCCAGTCGGGAATGCGGAATCTCAGATCGAGTGAACCTGAACCATTTACAGTAAAGGTTACTTTATCTCCGTCAGGTATAGTGCTTTTTTGTGTGATAGTTACATTTTTTTCTTTCCAGTTAAGTACAGAACTCTGATAGAGATTTACAAAGAGAGTGTCATTGCGGTGCATATAAGTTGTATCACCAAGCTTTGTAAAGCTTTCCATTCCGCTACCTGTACAGCACCAGAAATGATCAAACTCGGAGCTGTATACCTTAAAATAACCGGTAGCCATAGGCTGAAAATAAGTAGTCATTCCTGTTTCGGGATTTTGAGATGAAAGAATGGAGTTATAATATGTTCTTTCATAAAAGTCCATATACTTTTTATCACCGGTTATTTTAAAAAGCTCACGGCTTAACTTCAGCATATTATATGAGTTACAGGTTTCACAGTTACAGTTTGTTCTTTCCTTATCAAGAATATCGTCCATACCAAAGTGTTCCCACTCGCTGTTACCACCTGTTACATATGTATGATGAACTGTAACCACGTCCCAGAAATCAGTGGCATATTTAAAATACTGTTCTGTTCCGCTTACTTTGTCACCGAGAACCATATATCTTTTCAGTGCGCCCATATACTTAGGAATAGTAGTGTTTGCGTGTCTGCCGTTAAGAGCATTCGGACCCACATTAACAACCTTTTTGAAAAGTGCATCATGGTCAAAATAATGTGCCGCATCTGCATGTTTTGGATTTTGGGTGATAGCATAGAGATCATACAGACAGTCATTCATTCCTCCGAATTCAATACTGAGAACCTTGTCATGAGTCTGCGTACTCCATTTACTGCATCTGTTGTATGTCCAGTCGCCAAGAGAAGAAGCTACTTCTTTTGCAGGTGTATATCCTGTTTTATTATATACATCCACAAGACCGGCAATGAGCTTATGCATAGTGTACCATGGAACCCATGCTTCTTCGATTATATTTGCCTTTCCGTTTTCAACATTATCAAACTGAAACTCAACGTTGCTTTGATTATTTCTTGTTGCTGCCCATAAAAATCCCGGTTGACCTTTGGAATTTTTCTGACATTCCTTCATTCCGTCAACCAGAACTTTTAACTTGCTCATTATCGCATCTCTGTCGGCTGATGAAATAGTCGGATTTTGATATGCCTGTGACATCGCTGTAAGATAATGACCTATAGCATGACCGCCTATGAGAGTGTTTTCCCATCCGCCATATCTTTTTGCTCCGTAGGTATTTAGTCCCGCATTGTCACGGAAACCTGCAAGAAGTCTGTTGTTATCAAAAGACAGCAGATATTTGAGCTCAAGTGAAAAAGCGTTTGTAACATATGCGTCTGTCATTGTAACATCGCTTATTGAAAAATCGCTTATGTTTTCACTTTCCAGTGCATACACTGAGGAAACGTTTACATATCCGGGTACAATACCCTGATATCCATTTTCACAAGTCAGCGAAAAAAGCATAGTTCCAGATAAACATGCGGATACTACGCGCTTCATGATTTTTTTGTTCATACCATACAATCCTTTCAAAAAAGTAATTTATTTTCCTGATGAAAAAAACTTTACGCTTTACATTATATACTTATATATCAAAAAAGTCAATACAATACGAAAAAATAATATGAAAATAGAACAAAATTGTATTTTTAAAATTAAAAGGATGGTGTGTAGTACTTAAAACTTATGATAATTAATGATAGTTTTAACATAAGAACAGGTAGATTTATCTTATAAAATATTTAATAAAATTTGTTTTAGATAAATTTTTTGTGATATGATTTATGAAATGTTTGAATTTAAATTATGACAACTAAGCTAAATTAAAAAAAATTAATTTTTTTATGTAGCTTTTTTTGAAGGTGGGGAGTATTATTAACAGAAGGGCAAATATAGCACCTTGTTTTAAGGTATGTAAAGGAGGTTATAGTGATGAAAAAACTAGTGTATGATGATGGTTAGAGACTTTATTTACCGGTTAAGGAGGGGTAAACAAGATTGATAAATAAAAGAGATAAAAAAATAATATTCTATTTTCATATAAAAAATAAAGATAAAAATAAAAAATACAGTTTCAAAAAATAAATTTTAATATTTATAATAAAAAATGACTGCTTATGAAAAATAAAAAATCAGCGGTCATTTTTTTGTAGCTTTTTTGCAAGATACCAAGTATTATTATTGTAAAGACATTTTTTTATAAAATATTTGAATTGAAAGGGAATGATTGGACATGAATAACAAAAAAATTTTAAGTATGCTCGTAGCAATATCTGTACTTACAGCTAACAGCGGAAATATGGTATACGCTCTTGAAGATGTTAAAACAGGTGAAACAAGTGTAGAGCAGGAAGCAACAGAAGAAGTAAAAGAAGAAACGAAAGAAGACGTAACAGAAGAAAGTGAAAGTAAGGTTATAGCTTCAGGTGATTTTTCTTATCATCTTGTATGGTCTATAGATGACAAGGGTACTATGACTGTTGAAGGTAACGGAAAACTTATGATGATATCAGGTGATGATGAAAGCCTGAATTATGATGTAAGAAAAATTGTATTTGGCAAAGGCGTTGAATATCTTGATGATGATATGTTCGAATATTATCCTTTGCTTGAAGCTATAGAGGTTTCACCTGAAAATCCGTTTTATGCATCTGCTGACGGAGTGTTTTTCAACAAGGATATGACAGAGCTTGCTTTTTATCCGCGTTGTAAAACTACTGAAAGTTATACGATCCCTGAAAGTGTTGTAACTGTAAAAGACAGAGCTTTTTCAGACTGTAGGTATATTAAAGAAGTACATATGCCCGGAAATATCACTACATTAGGAGAAGGTGCATTTTCAGGTTGCGGAGAACTGGAAATCGTGGAACTTTCAGAAGGAATAACTTGTCTTCCACAATTTTTGTTCAGCAGTTGCAGTATGCTTAAAACATTAAATATTCCGGCAAGTGTTGAGAAAATTGATACAGAAGCTCTGATAATATGTTCATCTCTTAAAGAGATAAATGTAAACCCTGAAAATAAAGCATATAAGTCTGTAGACGGAATACTTTATAATAAGGATATGACAGAACTAGTAAAATATCCGTCAGATAAAAAAACAATTGAATATATAGTTCCTGACAGTGTGGTTAAAATAAACTACAGATCTTGTTATGGCGCTCATTTCTCATCTGTTGTTATCCCTGACAGTGTAAAAGTTATAGAAGAAAGTGCTTTTTATCATTCGGATACACTTGTAACTGTATTTATCGGAAAAAATGTTGAAACTATAGGTACTTCAGCATTTGGATACTGTGATAATATCTCTGATGTATATTATTCGGGTAATGAAGAACAGTGGGGTAGTATAGCTAAGGGATTGCATATAATCGGTTCTGATAAAGATGTAAATTATCATTTTGATGCAGAAAAAACTGCTGATGCTGTTGCTTTTGGGGAATGCGGAAAAATTGCAGGCGATATTAAATGGTCACTTGACAAAAACGGGGTTCTTACAATAGACGGCAAGGGCGAGATGCTGGATGATATGCAGTCTGTATGGGACGGATATGCTGAACTTATCAAGGAAGTAAAAATATCTGAGGGTATTACAAGTATAGGGGATTATGCATTTGAAGGATTTACAGAACTGGTATCTGCAGATATTCCTGAAAGTGTTACTGTTATAGGTGCTAATGCATTTGCGTGTTGTAGCTCTCTTAAATCTGTAAATATTCCGGCAGGTGTTACAGAGTTATATATCGAAACTTTTATAGAATGTGATGCTCTTGAAAATATAGAAGTATCAGCAGAAAATGAAAGTTATGACAGCATTGACGGTGTATTGTTTACCGAAGGTGCAAAATCACTCATACTTTATCCGAGAGGAAAGACAGCTGAAAAATACACTATTCCCGATAGTGTTGAAAAGATAGAAATAAGTGCATTCACAAAGGCAAAATTTTCATCGGTTGTTATCCCTGACAGTGTTAAGGAGATAAATGATTTTGCTTTTGAGAAGAGCGCTCTTACAAGTGTTGATATTTCAAAAGGCATAACAAAAATAAGCAGTGGAGTATTTCGTGACTGTGAAAAGCTTGAAAGCGTTAAGTTTGCAGGAGATATCGAGTCTATAGGATGCGGTGCTTTTGAGTCATGCATTTCATTAAAATCAATAGACTTGCCTGATAGTATCACAACTATAGCCGAACTGGCATTCTATAATTGTGACTCATTTAAATCCGTTACTGTTCCGAAAAATGTTAAAAAACTTTCTACAATGGCATTTGCAGGCTGTGACAGTCTTGAAGAAGTTGTACTTTCAGAGGGAATAGAATTTATGGACTATCGTGCATTTTCAGATTGTCTGTCATTAAAGAAAATAAATATTCCCGATAGTGTAAACAGAATTGGTGAATTTGCATTCAGCTACTGTGAATCTCTTGAAAGTATAGTCTTTTCAAAAGGTGTAAAGGAAATTGGTTCACACGCATTCAGTTACTGTAAATCTTTAGTTTCATTTGAAGTTGATGCAGGAAATCAGAGTTATTCTGTTATAGATGGTGTGTTGTTTGATAAAGAAGGCAAATCTGTTATATACTATCCTCCGGGATTTAAAAATGAAAGTTATGTAATTCCTGACGGAGTTACCGGGATAAATGAGCTTGCATTTTCAGAGTGCAGTTCCTTAAAGAAAGTAGAAGTACCTGATAGCGTTACAGAAATAGGTGACGGTGCATTTATGGGTTGTTATAAGCTTGAGGATATAAATTTCCCTGAAAGCTTAAAGAGTATAGGTATAAGTGCGTTTTCAAATTGCAATTCTTTGAAGAAAGCAGAAATACCTGATAGTGTTGAATATATAGGTGATCATGCATTTTATGAGTGTGTATCATTGACAAGTATGAAACTTCCGAAAAATCTCATCAGAATACAGGATCAGACATTTGATAATTGTGCAAATCTTGAAAATGTAGAAATCCCTGAAGGTGTTCAGGAAATCGGTAGCTGTGCGTTTGGAAGATGTATTTCTCTTGAAAATGTAATACTTCCTGATAGTATTACAAAAGTTGAAAGCACTGCATTTTCAGATTGCATATCGTTGCAAAGTATTGAACTTCCCGAAGGTATAAAAGAAATAAGTGAAAATGCTTTTGACGGTTGTAGTTCACTTAAATGGGTTAAGATTCCCGGCAGTGTTGAGATTATCGGCAGATATGCATTCTATGATTGTGATTCTCTTACAGATATTTATTATACAGGAACTCAGGAACAGTGGAGTGCTATAAAAATAGATGTTCCAGAAGCTATTCTTGCAAACATACATTTTAACGCAACAAATACTCCGGTTACAGACGGTAATGTTGGCGGAAAGTCAGATATAGTTTACGGTGACCTTGACGGAAATATAAAGGCAGACCTTACAGACCTCTCAATTCTTTCACTTTATCTTCTCGGAGATACTGAACTTGATGAAAATATTTTAAAGGGAGCAGACGTAAACGGTGACGGAAATGTAGACCTTGCAGACCTTGCACATTTCAAGCAGTATATTTCAAAAGATGATGTAACTCTTGGTGTACAGTAAAAATATAACAATGCATGACTTACCTTTTGTGGTGAGTTGTGCATTGTTTCTTTTTTTGGATTGTTGACAATGACAGAAAGAATCGTATATAATAAGTATGTATAGAAAATGTGCGGAAAAAAAGGAGTGGAATATATGCCAAGAACAATTTCAATAGGCAGACAGAGCTATGAAACGATAATAACCAAAAAAAACTTTTATATAGATAAAACATTATTTATAAAAGACTGGTGGGAGAACGATGATGATGTAACACTCGTAACCCGCCCAAGAAGATTCGGAAAGACGCTTAATCTTGATATGCTAAATTGTTTTTTCAGTACCAAGTATAAAGACAGAGCAGAACTTTTTGAAGGTCTGAAAATCTGGGAATATGAAGAGTACCGAAAAATGCAAGGAACATATCCGGTGATATTTCTTAGTTTTGCAGGGATAAAAGAATGTGATTATGAGTCGGCAGTATACGGTATATCCCGAAATATAAGTAAACTGTACGCAGATAACGCATATCTTATGACATCACCAAAATTACTTGAAAGTGAAAAAAGAGAGATCAAAAAAAGGGCAGAAAAAATAGAAAGGTATGAAATACCGTACACAATAAATGAACTTTGCACTTATATCAGCAAGCATTATTGCGGAAAAAAAGTAATAATCTTTCTTGATGAATATGACACACCATTACAGGAAGCGTATGTAAACGGATATTGGAACGAAATGTCCGGGCTTATAAGAAGTTTATTTAATAATACATTCAAAACAAATGAAAATCTTAGCCGTGCAGTACTTACCGGAATAACAAGGGTAAGTAAGGAGTCAATGTTTTCAGATTTAAACAATCTTGAATTGTGTACAATGTCAAGCGAAAAGTATAAAGAGTATTTTGGATTTACCGAAAAAGAAGTATTTAAAGCAATGGACGAGTACGGATATAAAAACAGAGAAGAAGTAAAGTACTGGTATGACGGATTTACAATAGGAACTGAACATGCTATGTATAATCCGTGGTCAATAATCAACTTTCTTGACAAAGGTATATTTGCACCATACTGGTCAAATACAAGTTCAAATAACCTTGCAGGAAAACTCATAAAAGAAGGAAGCAAAAATATAAAAATAGATTTTCAGACTTTACTTGAAGGCGGAACAATAATAAAAAAAATAGATACCGAAATGGTGTTTTCCCGATTATCATCAGACGAAGATGCAGTATGGAGTCTGCTTGTATCAAGTGGTTATATGAAACCAATATCACAGAGTGGTAAAAAGTCAGAAATAACAATTACAAACTATGAAGTAAGACAGATGTTTGAAAGTCTTGTAGAAGACTGGTTTGGAGAAGAAAGTTCGGATTACAATGATTTTATAAGAGCGTTACTAAAGGGAAACGTATATGAAATGAACAAGACAATGAACGAACTTTCGTTATCCATGTTCAGCTCATTTGATACAGGAAACAGACCATCGGAACGTTTAAGACCGGAAAGATTTTATCATGGATTTGTATTAGGCTTACTTGTAGAGCTTCGTGACAGGTATATAATAACATCAAACAGAGAAAGCGGATACGGAAGATATGATGTTATGCTAGAGCCGAAAAATGCAGAAGAAAATGATGGTATAATAATAGAGTTTAAAGTATATGACGAAGAGTACGGTGAAAAAACTCTTGAAGACACGATAGAATCAGCGCTGATACAGATAGAGGAAAAGAAGTATGCGCAGACGTTGACAGAGCATGGAGTACCTGAAGAAAAAATAAAAAAATACGGATTTGCATTTGAGGGAAAGAAAGTGCGGATAGGTATGTAAAAGAAGGAGTGTGACATATGCCAAAAACAATAGCGATAGGTTCACAGAGCTTTAGTGATATAAGAAAAGAAAACTGTTTTTTTATAGATAAAACATTATTCATAAAAGACTGGTGGGAAAATAAAGACTCTGTAACACTTATAACCCGCCCAAGAAGATTCGGAAAGACGCTTAATCTTGATATGCTAAATTGTTTTTTCAGTACCAAGTATAAAGACAGAGCAGAACTTTTTGAAGGTCTGAAAATCTGGGAATATGAAGAGTACCGAAAAATGCAGGGAACATATCCGGTGATATTTCTTAGTTTTGCAGGGATAAAAGAACGTGATTATAAGTCGGCAGTATATAGAATAATAAGCGTAATAAAAAAAGTATATTCAAACTATTTGTTTTTGCTTGAATCTCCAAAATTACTTAAACATGAAAAGGCGTATTTTGAGAACTGCTTATTAAGAATAGACGAGATAGATATACCTGATACAATAAATCAGCTTTGTTATTTTTTAAGCAAGCATTATTGTGGAAAAAAAGTAATAATCTTTCTTGATGAATATGACACACCATTACAGGAAGCATATGTAAACGGCTACTGGAACGAAATGTCCGGGCTTATAAGAAGTTTATTTAATAACACATTCAAAACAAACGAAAATCTTAGCCGTGCAGTACTTACTGGAATAACAAGGGTAAGTAAGGAGTCAATGTTTTCAGATTTAAACAATCTTGAATTGTGTACAATGTCAAGCGAAAAGTATAAAGAGTATTTTGGATTTACCGAAAAAGAAGTATTTAAAGCAATGGACGAGTACGGATATAAAAACAGAGAAGAAGTAAAGTACTGGTATGACGGATTTACAA
>SVNW01000017.1:10409-55140 GCA_015066745.1 Ruminococcus sp.
GTAAAAAGTCAGAAATAACAATTACAAACTATGAAGTAAGACAGATGTTTGAAAGTCTTGTAGAAGACTGGTTTGGAGAAGAAAGTTCGGATTACAATGATTTTATAAGAGCGTTACTAAAGGGAAATGTATATGAAATGAACAAGACAATGAACGAACTTTCGTTATCCATGTTCAGCTCATTTGATACAGGAAACAGACCATCGGAACGTTTAAGACCGGAAAGATTTTATCATGGATTTGTATTGGGTTTGCTTGTGGAGCTTCGTGACAGATATATAATAACATCAAACAGAGAGAGCGGATATGGAAGATATGATGTTATGTTAGAGCCGAAAAATGCAGAAGAAAATGATGGTATAATAATAGAGTTTAAAGTATATGACGAAGAGTACGGTGAAAAAACTCTTGAAGATACGATAAAATCAGCACTGATACAGATAGAGGAAAAGAAATATGCGCAGACGTTGACAGAGCATGGAGTACCTGAAGAAAAAATAAGAAAATACGGATTTGCATTTGAGGGAAAGAAAGTGCGGATAGGTATGTAAAAGAAGGAGTGTGACATATGCCAAAAACAATAGCGATAGGTTCACAGAGCTTTAGTGATATCAGAAAAGAAAACTGTTTTTTTATAGATAAAACATTATTTATAAAAGACTGGTGGGAAAACAAAGACTCTGTAACACTTATAACCCGCCCAAGAAGATTCGGAAAGACGCTTAATCTTGATATGCTGAATTGTTTTTTCAGTACCAAGTATAAAGACAGAGCAGAACTTTTTGAAGGTCTGAAAATCTGGGAATATGAAGAGTACCGAAAAATGCAGGGAACATATCCGGTGATATTTCTTAGTTTTGCAGGGATAAAAGAACGTGATTATAAGTCGGCAGTATATAGAATAATAAGCGTAATAAAAAAAGTATATTCAAACTATTTGTTTTTGCTTGAATCTCCAAAATTACTTAAACATGAAAAGGCGTATTTTGAGAACTGCTTATTAAGAATAGACGAGATAGATATACCTGATACAATAAATCAGCTTTGTTATTTTTTAAGCAAGCATTATTGTGGAAAAAAAGTAATAATCTTTCTTGATGAATATGACACACCATTACAGGAAGCATATGTAAACGGATACTGGAATGAAATGTCCGGACTTATAAGAAGTTTATTTAATAATACATTCAAAACAAATGAAAATCTTAGCCGTGCAGTACTTACCGGAATAACAAGGGTAAGTAAGGAGTCAATGTTTTCAGATTTAAACAATCTTGAATTATGTACAATGTCAAGCGAAAAGTATAAAGAGTATTTTGGATTCACCGAAAAAGAAGTATTTAAAGCAATGGACGAGTACGGATATAAAAACAGAGAAGAAGTAAAGTACTGGTATGACGGATTTACAATAGGAACTGAACATGCTATGTATAATCCATGGTCAATAATCAACTTTCTTGACAAAGGTACACTTGCACCATACTGGTCAAATTCCAGCTCAAACAATCTTGTAGGGCAACTTCTTCAAGAGGGCGATTCAGGGCAGAAACAGGACTTTGAAAGGCTTTTGAACGGAGAAACCATAAGCAAAGAGATAGATGAAGAGATAGTATTCAAACAACTTGATGAAGACAGCAATGCAATATGGAGTTTGCTTTCAGCAAGCGGATATCTCAGAATAAATTCTATAAAATCCGAAATATATGAACTTGAAATAGTAAACTATGAAGTAATGCATATGTTCAGAAAACTTGTAAAAGGCTGGTTTTCTAAAAATTCTAAACATTACAATGATTTTATAAGAGCATTACTAAATGGAAATGTATATGAAATGAACAAGACAATGAACGAACTTTCATTATCCATGTTCAGCTCATTTGATACAGGAAACAGACCATCGGAACGTTTAAGACCGGAAAGATTTTATCATGGATTTGTATTAGGCTTACTTGTAGAGCTTCGTGACAGATATATAATAACATCAAACAGAGAGAGCGGATACGGAAGATATGATGTTATGCTAGAGCCGAAAAATGCAGAAGAAAATGATGGTATAATAATAGAGTTTAAAGTATATGACGAAGAGTACGGTGAAAAAACTCTTGAAGATACGATAAAATCAGCGCTGATACAGATAGAGGAAAAGAAATACGCGCAGACGTTGACAGAGCATGGAGTACCTGAAGAAAAAATAAGGAAATACGGATTTGCATTTGAGGGGAAGAGAGTGCGAATAGGCTAGTGTCAGATATGGGTATATAACAAAACAGCAGAAAGTGATTTTTTTACATAGTCACTTTCTGCTGTTTTTTAGTTGTAAATGATATTTGTAATTTTTGTATTTTTATCATCTGTCAGTGTTACTCTTTTTTCTTCTTCTTTTACTGCCTCCTCATATCCCGATAATGCAGAAAACGGTGCAAACTGTACGGCACGATCGTAAACAGACATCATGGGACGTTTTTGGGAAACATGATGAGGCAGATTTATTATATTTTTAAACTTTCCGTTGTACATTACATATTTTTCTCTTTTCTGTTTTTTCTTTATTTATTACGCTTTATGTCCGCCGACTTGTTTGTTGCGTTCGATTGAAGTTGCACCTTCACAAAGATTCATTCCCTTGAGGATAGCATTTTTTCCGAATCTCTTTTTTATAGATATCATAGCCGACTGAATAGAGCGTTCTTTTTCAAGTGTTCTGGCTTCAATCTCTTTTTTTCTCATAACAGCATCATTGTCAATAAACATACTAAGTTGTTCAAAATCGTCATCAGGTATATCTTTTTCATTAATAACGTGATTTGCAACTATGTACATTCTTCGTACTGACAATCTGTTATTTACTATTCTGTCAAATAGTCTTATAACCGCAGATACGATTTGTTTTGTGGAAGATGTAAAATGTCCTATGTTTATTGAGCTGTGTGCCTGTTTTGGAATTTTTCTTCCGTAATGGTCCGTAGTCATTTCACCGTCAAAATCTTCGGGAATACCTGTGCTGTCATATCCTACAGTAAGTATCATCTGATCTGTAACCATGTTTTTTTCAACAAGTTCAAGCACAAGAAGTTCTGTCATTTCACGTATGATAAGTCTTGCTTTTTCAAAAGTGTACGGACATTTCAGCACTTGTCCCTGACTGATACTGTGGTTTGAGGGCTTGTAGCTTTTTATAGCCTTTATAGTACATGATTCCCAGCCCCATGCATGATCTATGATAAGTTCGGCATTTATTCCGAAAAGGTTGTAAAGAAGGTCTTCGTTATTAACTGAGCAGTTTGCTATATCGCCCATAGTATAAAGATTTTTTGATTCAAGTTTTTTTGAAATACCTTTTCCTATTCGCCAGAAATCCGTAAGCGGACGATGTTCCCATAACTGTTCACGATAACTTTGTTCAGTGAGTTCTGCGATACGTACACCGTTTTTATCGGGAGGCATATGTTTTGCAACAATGTCCATTGCGATTTTGGCAAGATAGAGATTTGTTCCTATTCCTGCGGTAGCTGTGATTCCCGTAGTATTAAGAATGTCGTTTATTATATTGACAGTTAGTTGACGTGGTGTGCATTTATATATTCTAAGATAGTTTGTAACGTCTATAAAAACTTCATCAACAGAATAAACGTGGATATCTTCAGGAGCGATATATTTAAGATAGATTTTGTATATATCCAGACTTATTTTCATGTATAGTGCCATTTGTGGCGGTGCTATTATGTAATCAAGTTCCAGTGACGGATCAGCATCAAGTTCGGTTGATATATATGATTTTCCGCTGAATCTGTGAAATGGTGCTTTTTTAACTCGTTCATAATTAATTGTTTTTACACGCTGTACCACTTCAAAAAGTCTTGCTCTTCCGGAAATATTGAATGATTTTAAAGACGGAGTTACGGCAAGGCATATTGTTTTTTCTGTTCTTTCAGGGTCAGCTACCACAAGATTTGTCGTAAGAGGATCAAGTCTGCGTTCTACACATTCTACCGAGGCATAGAAACTTTTTAAATCTATCGCAACATATGAAGGCATAACTTTTCCTCAGTATCGGGTTTTTCTGAAAAAATTAGGATCAGGGTCAAAGGGGATTTTGAAGTTCATTCCCAGACGGTTCATTTCCTGAATTTTTATCAGAAGCAGATTTATATTTACATTGAGCATTTTTGCAGTGGTTGCAATATCGTATCCTTCTTTAAAAAGTTCGGTCATGTCAGTTTCATTCATAAGTAAGTGGGAAGCAAATGCATTGGCCTCATATTCTGTTATATCGGTCATATTGAAGAGTTCAAACTCTTTCATTCCGTCTCCTGCAAGCAAACGATGGCGCTGGTCGTGACCTATTTCGTGAGCGACTACCATTTTATAAAGAGTGTCGTTTATATTAGGGTTCATAATGATAATGCGGTGTTTCCAGCGGTAAGTGTACATACCAAGAAGGTTTTCAAGTGAATCTTCATTATAGAGCATGATCCCCATACTGCGTGCAAGTTTTACCGGGTCGGTTGTGCCGTATTTCATCATAAGATTATTTGCCTGTTTGTAGATGTCATATGAATTCATGAGTTATTCCTCTTTTTTTGAGTACTTTTTGGGTGTGAATTTTTTATTGTCTTCCTTACAGTCAAAATAAGCCTTTTGTAATGCTATCATAACTGCATCTCTGTCACTTTCCGAAAGTTCACCACCTGCAAACAATCCTGAAAGTTCAGCAACCAGTGCTTCTGCCTGTTGCCTGCCTCTTTTTCCGTATCGGTCTGACGCTGTACTTATAAATTCTTCATCTTCTGTAAGAAGATAATTTTTATCCGTACCGAAAAATTCAGCAAGTTTATCATAAATCTCACGTTTTCTCGGATATCTTCCGTCCTGTTCATATGAGATATATGTTCTCAGCGACACTCCGCAATATTCGGCTGTTTCTTTTTGTGTTTTGTTCTGCTCGGTTCTCAGAGTGCGTATCTTATCAGAAAATTTCATATTATTCCTCCAGTCTTATCTAAAATATATGAAACTTAATTTCATATAAGTTATTATACAACATTATTTTATGAAAGTCAATATCAATATGAAATTTAATTTCATATCAGATGCAAAGGCAAAACCTTCCTGATTTAAATTACAGGAAGGTTTTGGCTGATCATTAAAATGATTTATCCGAGTTTCACATCTTCACCCATGATATACTGTTTGAGATGAGCGAGATCTGCCAGGTTAGTTGTGCCGTCAGCGTTACAGTCAAAGTTATTCACCAGCTCGTCAGTCCATTCTGTGTCACCTATTAAGTAGAGGCTTAATGCAGTCAGGTCTGTAAGGTCCGTTACCGAGTCGCTGTTGTAGTCAGGGATCGTTGAACTACCTGATGAATTAACCTTTAAGTCGTTATCAATAAAATCAGGATATTCTTTATCTTCGGCTACAAAAACAATTCTTTTGTATGCACAATCAGAAACACTCTTGTAAGCAAATTTTTCACTGTCAATCTTGTGTTCTTCCAGTATATTACCGTCCTTATCTATATACTGAACTAATTGCTCATCTTCAAACTGAGGATCGATGTAGTAACAAAAGCCACCGCCGGCGAAATACTCTTTGATTGTATATGAACCTTCTTTTGCACCACGTTCTTCTATAACAGCGTTTGCTTCTTCTCTGTCAGTAACGTTTACGTATTCTATTATTTCGCCGTTTTCGTCAACAAATTCAACCCAGATTTTGAATGGTTTCTGATATATCTGACTTTCTTTTTCGCAGTAATCTTCGATATAGGCATCTAACATTCCGTCTTTGATAGTGTAGTACCATTCTTCTGAGGAAAGTTCATCAATGCCTGTAAAAGTAGAGTTTTCGGGAGCTGTTATAAAGTTTACAGCGTTTTCATCTTCAAGAAGATACAAATATCTTGTGCCATCAACCACATATGTTGCAGTACATTTGTAAATATCAAAGTATTTTTCAAATGTTTCAAGAAATACTGCCTTGTCATCGGCAAAGCTTGTGGGAATACTCATCATGTTTAATGCCATTATTCCCGAAATCAATAATGTACGATATTTTTTGTTCATAAAAATTCCTCCTAACGTAAATAAAAAAGACGCTTATGTTTGACTGATTAATAAAGTTTTTGAACCTGTGGTGGTGATGCATGATAATATACTCTATTAGTACATTGCTTTTTGAGAGTTTCTATAAGTATAACAATCGAGAAGGCTAAAATGTTTGAATAAAAAATAAGTTTGTGAATTATTACAAATTTTATGATTTTTTTAGTGCAATACTTATCAGAAAAATACATATTATGTAAATTGTGTGCAAGCATATACTGTTAAAAATACATATGTGTACTTGATTTTTTAACAAAATTGTGATACAATAAACTTTGAGTATTTGTAGTATTTTAATAATTTTTATATATTAAAACAAGAAAAAATATATTTTAAAAGGAGTGTGACAAAATGCCATGGACTAAAGAACAGGAATGTGCTATAAATGCTACAGGCGCATCATTACTTGTGTCGGCAGCAGCAGGAAGCGGAAAAACTTCTGTACTTGTAGAAAGACTTATAAGACAGCTTTCTGATACAAAAAATAAAATACCTGCGGACAAAATGATAATAGTTACATTTACAAAAGACGCAGCTTCTGAAATGAAACAGCGACTTACAACAGCTCTTTCACAGCTTATAGAGAAAAATCCTGAAAACAGTTGGCTAAGTCGTCAGCAGTTGCTTTTGCAAAGTGCGAAAATCTCGACTATACATTCGTTCTGCTTTGACCTTATACGTGACAATATCCAGGAACTTGAGCTTTCGCCCGGATTTCGTATAATGGACGAAACAGAGGCAGGGCTTATGCTTAACAGGGCTATATCCGATCTGGTCACAAAGTATTATGAAAAATTTCCTGAAAAGATAGAAAAATTATATGACAGATTCTGCTATAAAGATGACAGTGCGATAGAACGACTTATAGCGGATATATATAATTTTATTTCATCTATTCCTTTCGGTGAAAAGTGGCTTGGTGAGTGCTGTGAACGCTATAAAAATCATGGCGATTTTTATAATAAATTGTGCAACAGCAGTGAAAAAACCATAATTTCAATGATATCAGAAGCAGAGTCATATTCGGCAGAATGTTCTGAACTGATAACTGAAAGTGAAAATGATAAAGCTATTGATATAATCGATAAGGAATATTTTTCGATAAAAAAGATACGTGATGATTTTGGAGCTTCGGGAGTATCGTTAAAAGAAAAAGCTGAAGCATACAATGTTCTGGAATTTGCACGTCTTGTACTCGGAAAAAAAGTTGATGAGGACTTAAAAGAGCAGATAAAGGCTTTGCGTGACAGTTATAAAGAAATTTTAAAAGAAACTATTCCGGAAGAACTTGATCTTTTAAAATATGCAGATGAAGACTTTGACGTTCACTATGAACTGTTGACAATACTGGGTGAAATGATATCCGAACTTGAAAATCAGTTGTGGAAAACAAAAGTTGAAAAAAATGCTATAGGTTTTAGTGACGCAGAAACACTTGCTGTAAAGCTTCTTTCCGTATATGATGATGACGGACATATAAAAAAGTCTCCTCTTGCCTGCGAACTTTCCGAATATTATAAGATAATAATGATAGATGAGTTTCAGGATACAAATAACAATCAGGACCTTATTTTTAAGTTGCTTTCACATAATGGTACAGCCGAAAAATCAGGGGACAATATGTTTATGGTTGGTGACGTGAAACAGTCAATATACCGTTTCAGACTTGCAAATCCTAAAAACTTTATAAACACAATGAATTCTTCAGTGAAATATAATGAAGAAGAAAAGAGTAAAAACTCATATATACAACTCAATAAAAATTTCAGAAGTTCAGAAGATGTTATAGGTTTTGTAAACTTTATTTTCAGAGGTATAATGAGCGAAAAAGCAGGGGATATCTTTTATGATGAAGGAGAAGAACTCGTGTTGGGTGCATCATTTCTTGAACGTAACAGAAAGACGGAAGTAGCTGTAATTACAGGTGAAAGTGAAAATGTTTCCCAGGCAATATACACTGCACAAAAAATTTCGTCAATGCTTAAAGAGAAAGTACAGGTAGATAATAAAGACGGAAAAAGTAGCAGAGACTGTACCAGAAGGGACTTCTGTATACTCCTCAGAAGAAAGAGTGATGCAGCAGTATATGTAAATGAACTTTCAAAACTTGGAATACCGGCTTACAGTGAAGAAACATCAGGATATCTGAAATCAAGAGAAATATCAGTCATACTCAATATTCTCAGAATAATTGACAATCCTCTTATAGATACAGCTTTTGTGGCAATAATGCTGTCACCTATGTTTATGATTACAGATGACGAGCTTGCAATGCTCAGAGCAAACTATAAAAAAGGACATATTTATGACGCCCTGTTGCGTGCAATCGAAAATGCGGGTGAAGACGGACTTCCGCCCGAATTTATTGAAAAGCTCAAATATATACGTGATACTCTTACTAAACTCCGTATGTACAGTGCAACTATGAGTCTTATGGAACTTATAAAGAAAATATACGACAGAACTGACTTTATATCAGTTATACGTATGTATGATGACGGCGAGAAAAAGAGAGCAAATCTCAGAGCTTTGCTTGAATATGCACGTACTTATCAGGAATCATCAGATGACGGTCTGAGCGGATTTTTAAGATATATCGACCGTATAGTAAAGATAAACGGTGATTTTAGTCAGGGTCAGACAGTTTCTACTTCGGAAGATGTTGTAATGATAAAGACTATTCACAAATCAAAAGGTCTGGAGTTTCCATTTGTATTTTTATGTGAAACACAAGTTGCATTCAATACACTCGATCAGAGGAAAAATATTCAGCTTAATTTTGACTACGGTATCGGTTTTCGTCTGCAGAACAGGAGAGAGTTTCAGAAGTATGTAACACTTCCGTTTCGTGCAATATCGAAAATAAATACTCATGACTCGGTAAGCGAAGAAATGCGTCTTCTGTACGTTGCTCTGACAC
This sequence comes from Ruminococcus sp., assembly GCA_015066745.1. Taxonomy (GTDB): domain Bacteria; phylum Bacillota; class Clostridia; order Oscillospirales; family Ruminococcaceae; genus HUN007. Next base: position 19,434 of record SVNW01000017.1, read on the forward strand.
GAGCCAAAGAACGTCTGTTTATACCGTTGCTTGTCGATATACCGGAGCAGAAAAAGCTTTACAGGTTTGCAAAGGAAATACACAAGTCACAAGGAATAACTCCACAACTTTCTATGAGTGCAAATTCAATGAATGACTGGCTTCTTATGTCACTCATTACCCATCATAACAGCAGAAGACTAAGAGAACTGAGCGGTTATGATATGTTCTTTACAGAAAAAAGTGATTTTGATATAGAGTTTATCGAAGTTTCAGATGATAAAAAGACTGAAAAGAATGAGGAAAATGTTGATTTGAAAAAAGAAGCTGAAGTTATGGCAGATAAAAAAGTTGTAAGCATGATTTGTGATAATTTTGATTTTAAGTATGATATGCGACTTAGCACAATGCCTGCAAAAGTTTCGGTATCTGATATATCCAAAAATGACGACAGATTTGACCTTATTCTGAAAAGACCGTCATTTGTACAGAACAGAGGAAAAATGACACCTACTGAGAAGGGAACTGTAGTTCATAGTATCTTACAGCACGCTGACTTTGCTGAGTTGAAAAAAGATATTACAAAAGAAGTTGACAGAGTTGTACAGCATGGATTTATAACCGAAAATCAGAAGAAGCAGATAGATATCTCTATGATAGAAAACTTTGTGATGTCAGATATTTTTGAAAGGGCGTTAAAATCATCGAAGGTTGAAAAAGAACGAAAGTTTTTAGTAAAGATAAGCGACCTTAAACTTGCAGATGAACAGTTTTCAGAATATGACGATACAGGCTGTATGGTACAGGGTATAATAGATATGTACTTTGAAGAAGATGACGGTATTGTTCTGGTAGATTACAAAACAGACAATGTTTCTATGGTGTCATTTCTTGCAGAAAATTATTCAAAACAACTTGCACTTTATAAAGGTGCGCTTGAAAAAATGGAGAATAAGAAAGTTAAACAAGCACTGATATATTCACTCAAACTCGGAAAATGGATAGAAGTGAATGTATAAAAAGGGAGGTATCTTATTATGGAAAACAGTATTTATAATCGTGAGGAAGTTTTGAAAATGAGGGAGCAAAGAGAGAGAAACAATGAGCGGTTGAGCGAAAACAGAGAAAAGATGAAGTCAATAAAAAAGAAAAGAACGGCACTTTTTGTTTTTGAAGTCGGATATGTACTTTATTATTTTCTTTTGATTGTTGCTGCAGTAATGTCAGTAAGGTTCGGAGATCTCTTCACACTTTTTTTGTTCATGGCTCCTGTAGTTGCAGTGTCATTTATAGGAACTGTAGATAAAACAGAACCGCTTTTATTCCGTAAAATATTGCTTCCGTGTTTATTCATCGGATTTATATCAGCTTTTATAGCTAAAGGGCTGATGATCGCATTTTTAATAAGCGCTGTTCTGGATTTTATCTATTATCATCTTGCGCTTGAAGAAGTTGCTATGTCAGAACAACCGGGATATCCGTATTTTATTGAAGGTATCGAAGAAAGATCGCATTATAAAGAATATATACCGGTTCATGATTTTGAAAAATGCAGAGAAAAATCAGTAGGGATGGATAATCTTGATTTTCAGAACATGACTAACAATGACTGGGTGAGAAAAGAATCTGAAAGTGAAAGTGCAGAGATGGAAGGTATATCGCTTTAAAAATAAAAAGATAAGGGAATGATTTTTTGAAAAGGTTATTTTGTCTGATAGGCAAGAGCGGAGCAGGTAAAGATACGGTGTTTGGAGAACTGTTAAAAAGAACGTCACTTATACCTGTAGTAACATATACAACACGCCCTATGCGTTCAGGAGAAACTGACGGGAAAGAGTATCATTTTGTAACAGATGAGGTACTAAAAAAACTTGAAAGTGACAATAAGATAATAGAAAAAAGAACATATCATACAGTGCATGGTGACTGGAATTATTTCACCTGTGATATTGACTTTTCTTTGGGTGAACATCATGTCATGATAGGTACTCCCGAAGTTGTAAAAAAGCTTGTAAAGTACTACGATGATGATATGGTAGTTATAATTTATCTTGAACTAGACGACAGAAAACGTCTTGAACGTTGTATAAACAGGGAATCAGAGCAGAAAAAGCCGAACTACAGCGAAGTATGCAGAAGATATCTTGCAGACGAAGAAGATTTTTCAGAGTCAGAAATTTCTTCATATAAAAATCTGTTCAGAATAAATTCTGAGCGTTCAAATGAAGAAAATGTGGCTGAGTGTGTGAAGATAATAAAAAGTTTTAAGTAAATAAAAATAAACGGATATATCATACCAAAAGAGTGGCGTGATATATCCGTTTTGTTTATTGTTTTTCATTTCTTTCACGTAGATTATAAGAAAGAACCATCAGACTGTCACCAAGATGAACGTTTTCAACTATAACGTCCTGATTGCTGAGTCTGAAGTCGTAGTGACTGAAGTTCCAGAAAGCTGATATGCCGTAGCTTATAAGCTTTTCTGAAAGCAGGTTTGCAGCGGATTTTGGAATACACAAAACAGCAACATCGGGTTTATGTTTTTCACAAAACATTTCAAGATTTTTTATATCAGAAACTTTTATGTCCATTATCTTGGTATCTATAAGCTGTGGATCGTTGTCAAATATACCGATAAGTTTAAAACCCATCTTTTCAAAGTTAAGATGTGATGCTATTGCTTTTCCTAAATTTCCGGCACCGATAAGTATTGCTTTATTTTCAACATTGAGTCCGAGGATCTTTCCGATCTCATGTCTTAAATCAAGAATATTGTATCCGTAACCTTGCTGTCCGAATCCGCCGAAACAGTTGAGATCCTGACGTATCTGTGATGCTGTCAGTCCCATTCTTTCGGAGAGTTCACGTGAAGATATCTTTGTAATTCCCATAGCGTCGAGATCACCTAAAAAACGGTAGTAACGTGGTAAACGCCTGATTACAAGTTTTGATATTGAGTCTTTTGCCATAGAGTGCACCGCCTTTCTGAGATTTTTCGGCGGATAGCAACGATATACTATCCGCTGAAAATCTGAGGGTAATTTATTTAAAAATTACATTTTTTCAAGTCTTTTATTGATTTCAACGAGGAATTCTTCTGAATTAACCTTCTTCTTGTTTTCAAGAGTTGAGATCATATAGAGGTCGCCTGTCATAACGCCTTCTTCGATTGTCTGGATAGTAGCCTTTTCAAGCTTGTCTGCAAAAGCTGAAAGTTCAGGAATATTGTCAAGTTCGCCTCTTTTTCTGAGTGCACCGCTCCATGCAAATATTGTTGCAACAGAGTTTGTAGATGTAACTTCGCCTTTGAGGTGCTTGTAGTAATGTCTCTGAACAGTACCGTGAGCAGCTTCATATTCATATATTCCGTCAGGTGAAACAAGAACAGAAGTCATCATAGCAAGACTGCCGTAAGCTGTTGAAACCATGTCAGACATAACGTCACCGTCATAGTTTTTACAAGCCCAGATATAACCGCCGTTTGAACGGATAACACGAGCTACAGCGTCATCTATGAGAGTATAGAAGTATTCGATACCGAGTGCTTCATACTTTTCCTTATATTCGTTGTCGTAGATCTCCTGGAATATATCTTTGAATCTGTGGTCATACTTCTTGGAGATAGTATCCTTTGTAGCAAACCATACGTCCTGCTTGAGATCAAGACCGTAGTTAAGACAAGCTCTTGCAAAACCTTCGATACTCTTGTCAACATTGTGAAGACCCTGAATTATACCGTCACCGTCAAAAGTATGGATAAGTTCTCTTGTTTCATTTCCGTCCTTGTCTGTGTATACAAGTTCAGCTTTTCCGCCGTTTTTAACCTGAATTTCAGTGTTCTTGTAAACATCGCCGTAAGCGTGACGAGCGATAGTGATAGGCTTTGTCCATGTAGGAATGTATGGTGTTATACCTTTTACAAGGATAGGTGTTCTGAAAACAGTACCGTCAAGAATTGCACGAATAGTACCGTTTGGTGATTTCCACATTTCTTTAAGATTGTATTCAGGCATTCTTGCTGCATTTGGTGTGATAGTAGCACACTTTACAGCAACTCCGTATTTCTTTGTAGCTTCAGCACTGTCGATAGTAACCTGATCGTTTGTTTCGTTACGGTGAACAAGTCCGAGATCGTAGTATTCTGTTTTGAGATCTACATATGGGAGAATGAGTATATCCTTTATCCATTTCCAGAGGATTCTGGTCATTTCGTCGCCGTCCATTTCAACGAGCGGTGTTGTCATCTGAATTTTTGCCATTTTATATAAACCTCCTGTGAGTGAATTTTTTTATTATTTAAGATTTTCTCTTGTGTAGTCAAGAAGACCGCCAGCGAGGATTATATCCTTTGTACGACCTGTGAGTTCACAGAGAACCGGGATAGAATCACCTGTTGTCTTGTTGATAACAGTAAGTTCTGTCTTGTCAGCAGAGATATCATTTCTGATATTCTTTATTTCGATCTGATCGCCCTGGCTTATCTTGTCATAATCAGCTTCGTTTACAAATGTAAGCGGAAGTATACCTGCGTTGATGAGGTTTGCTCTGTGTATTCTTGCAAAGCTCTTAACCAAAACTGCCTTGATACCGAGATAGAGTGGTGCGAGAGCAGCGTGTTCTCTTGATGAGCCCTGACCGTAGTTTGCGCCACCTACGATGATAGATGCGCCGAGGTTCTTTGCTCTTCTTGGGAAATCTTCATCGCATACAGTAAAGCAGTGCTGTGATATAGCAGGGATATTTGAACGGAGCGGAAGAATCTTTGCACCTGCAGGCATGATATGGTCTGTTGTGATATTATCGCCTACCTTGAGTGAAACGTTACAGCTTATTTCTTCAACAAGAGGTGCTGTTTCAGGATATGGCTTGATGTTTGGTCCTCTGAGGATCTCTACGCTGTCCATATCTTTTTCATCTGCAGGGAGAACGATCATATTGTCATTGATATCAAACTTTTCAGGGAGTGTAAACTCAGGCATTTCTCCGAGATCTCTTGGGTCTGTAAGTATGCCTGTTATAGCTGAAGCTGCAGCCATTTCAGGTGAAACGAGGTATATCTGACCGTCCTTTGTACCTGAACGTCCTTCAAAGTTTCTGTTGAATGTACGGAGTGATACACCATTTGAGTTAGGTGACTGACCCATACCGATACATGGACCGCACGCACTTTCAAGAATTCTTGCGCCTGCATCGATCATAACGGAGAGAAGACCGTTTTTAGCAAGCATATTAAGAACCTGTTTTGAACCAGGTGCGATAGAAAGTGAAACGTCCGGATTAACAGTTTTACCTTTAAGTATATGAGCAACCTTCATCATATCGAGAAGTGATGAGTTTGTACATGAACCGATACATACCTGATCGATCTTGATATTTCCGATTTCCTTTACGGATTTTACGTTGTCAGGCATATGAGGACAAGCAGCGAGCGGAACAAGTTTGCTAAGATCGATGTTTATAACTTCGTCATAAACTGCATCTTCATCAGCTGCGAGCGGTACCCATACTTCTTCACGACCCTGAGCTTTGAGGAACTGCTTTGTTATTTCGTCAGAAGGGAAGATAGATGTTGTAGCACCGAGCTCTGCACCCATGTTTGTGATAGTAGCTCTTTCAGGAACTGAGAGAGTCTTTACGCCTTCACCGCAGTATTCGATAACCTTGCCTACGCCACCTTTAACAGACATTATTCTGAGAACTTCAAGTATAACGTCCTTTGCAGCTACCCATGGCTGAAGTTTGCCTGTGAGTTCTACTTTTACTACCTTAGGGCATGTGATATAGTATGCACCGCCACCCATAGCAACAGCAACGTCAAGACCACCTGCACCGATAGCTATCATACCGATACCGCCACCTGTAGGAGTATGGCTGTCAGAACCGATAAGTGTCTTGCCTGGTACGCCAAATCTTTCAAGATGTACCTGGTGGCATATACCGTTACCCGGTCTTGAGAAGTAGATACCGTGCTTCTTGGCAACACTGCCGATAAATCTGTGGTCATCAGCGTTTTCAAAACCGTTCTGGAGTGTGTTGTGGTCAATATATGCTACAGAGCGTTCTGTCTTTACTCTCGGAACTCCCATTGCTTCAAATTCGAGATAAGCCATAGTACCGGTTGCGTCCTGTGTAAGTGTCTGGTCGATACGGATTCCTATTTCAGTGCCTTTTACCATTTCGCCGTCAACGATATGATTTTTAAGAATTTTTTCAGTTAATGTCAAACCCATTAAAATTACTCCGTTTCTCCGCTTGAAGTAAGATTACTTTTTGCGGTAAAATTTTTTTATACGCTTTCTTCAAAAAGAAATACAGCTACTTATTATTGTACCACTATATATGGGGTGTTGTCAATTAATTCACAACAAAAAATACGAAAATATTAAAAAAAAATATAAAAAATGAGTGTCGCCAAAAGTGCAACACTCATAAATAAACTTTTTTATTTTATTCTGAATCGGATTCTGAGTCAGATTCAGATTCACTTTCGTTATCTGAGTCAGTTTCTTCAATAGACTCTGACGGAGCTGTATCTGAGTTTACAACGATAAATTCAGCAACTGAATAACCTACAACATCATTTACGGCAACTTTGTACCACTTGTTTCCGTCCTCGGAAATATGTTCTTCAAGAATTTCGACCTGATCGTTTTCGTAAACCTGGCAGAGTGCATCTGCTGCGTAAAGAGGCTCTGTACGGACATTGAGTGAACTGCCTTCGTCAAGACCTGAAACAGTTCCGTAAACTTTTGCTGCTGTAAGTTCTTCGCATTCAAGAATAACCTCAATAGGTGCCTGGTCAGGCGTATCAAAACCAAACTTGAAAGAAGCCTTTACCTGATAGTTGTCATTTGCGAGCGCTCTGTAAGCATAGTAGTAGGAGTCTGACTCGTTAAATTCCGGAGCGGGTTTTGCAAAGTTAAGAATGCTGATAAGTTCAGTGTATGTAGTATCAGCAGATATCTGTGATGTTATTTTTCCGTCTTCACTTATGATAACTTTGGAAATAATAGATTCATCAGTAAGTGTTTTATCTGTTGTAGACAGGATTATCGGATAATCGATATATACTACCTGAGTTGTATCAGAAAGCTTTATGGAGTACTGGTCTCCAAGAACTTCTTTTACCTGACCGAGTGTCTGACCGATGAAATCAACAGCATAGTAGTGTGATGTTTCTTCAGGCTGGCTTTCGGTATCAGAAGAAGAATCCGGCTTGGACTGTTCGATGACAGAAGCAGATGAAAGTTTTTCTGTATCATTTTTTCCCGAAAGTGAAAGGTATATAAGGATAAGGGAAAAAATAAAAATTATAGTTGATAAGATAGCTATGCATATATGAATCATGCTCGATGGTTTTTCAACTTCGATGAGTTTGGCTGTTTCAGGATCAAGTGCAATGTATTCATATTCTTCACCGCATTTTTTACATATATCTGATTTTTTCGGGAGCTTTGCTCCGCAATTTTTACATGTTCTTTTCATTTTATTTCACCTGTTTTAAAATTATTTTTTTATAAAAGAATTATCTATTTAATTATATATTATTTTAAGGTAAAATGTCAATATAAATAAAAAAAGAAATTAGTTTATAAAAAATATTGACTTTGAATACCTGTAAATGATATACTTAGATTATATGTACCAATTATCCAGATTATTATTTAACTTTATTTTATTTTTGAAGGAATGAGAAGAATGACGATAAAAGATGAAAAAATGATTAATCTTATCGGATTTGCAAGGCAGATGAATTGTACGGATATACATATTTCCATGAATAGTCCTGCTATGTTAAGGCGACGTGGTGAACTTATAAAGACAAATTTTGAAGCCACAAATGATGAAATCAGAAAAATGATATTGTCTATGTTAAGTGAAAATGGGAATGACATGACAAATGAATGTACTGATCTCATTTCAACTTTTGAAACACCCTTACCTGATTCATACAGACAGAGGGTAAGTGTATTCAGACAGGCAAATCAGATTGCGGCATCTATAAGACTTCTGCCTGATGTTCTGCCTTCTATGGAATCTCTTAATATTCCGGAAGCCGTTATAAACAATATAGTTATGCCGGGGGGGATCACACTTATTACAGGACCGGCAGGAAGCGGTAAGACTACAACAGCTGCGGCATTGTTGCAGTATATAATAGATAATTATCCTTTGCATATAATTACAGGTGAAAATCCTGTGGAGTACATTTTTAAAAATGGTCGTTCTACTGTACATCAGAGACGTATCGGAAGAGATGCTGAAAGTTTCAGTGACGTATGCAGATTTGCGGCAATCGAAGATACGGATATCATTTTTATCTCCGACATAAGTGACTTTGAAACTCTCAACGCTATTGTTGCTTCAGCAGAAAGCGGTATATCGGTAATAGCTTGTTTTAACTCCGGAAGTGTTCTTCAGACTCTTGACGCAATTGACGAGCTTTGTCCTTATGAAAGACGTGAACGTTTCAGAATGAGACTCTCAAACGTTTTAAGATCGATAGTTACTCAGAAACTTGTACCGTCTACTGAAAAATCAGAAACTATTCTGATAAATGAGATAATGATTTCAACTGATGAAATAGTTGAAATTCTTCGTACAGACAAGAAAGGTAAAGTTAACGGCATAATGCAGGCAGGCGGTATGCTCGGAATGCATACTTTCAACAGCGTACTTGTCAGACTATGCAGTGGCGGTGTTATTTCAAGGGAAACTGCTATTAAGTATTCACCTGACAGAACAGATCTTATGCAGTATCTCAGATAAAATTTATTTATAACAAAAACAGTATCAGAAGTTTGCACTTCCGATACTGTTTTTGTTATAAATCTTTAAGTACTGATTTTCTTTTGTTTTTCTTTTGCATATAGAGCAGTTCATCAGCGTGTTCCATGATATCGCTCAGGTTTATATCAGGATCGCATACAAAAGGATATATGCCTACACTCATATTTACGTAGTATGGTTTTTCGCATGTTTCGTTAAATCTTTCCATGGTACGTGTGATACGAGTCTGTATGTTGTTTATATTGTCCGTGTTTCCGAGAAGGGCGAAAACTGCGAATTCGTCACCGCCTATACGTCCTATTATGTCGGTTGTACGGAAAGAAGTCTGGAGTATTCCGGCTATTGAGCGGATAGCGTAGTCGCCGTCGTCGTGTCCGAATTTGTCATTTACTATTTTCAGATTATCCATATCTGCAAAGACAACGATTGCGTTTTTGCCTTTGTTTGCAGGAGAGGAGATAATGTTCTGAGCATTTACGTAATAACCACGACGATTGAAAACACCTGTAAGCTCATCGTGTTTTGACATGATTTCGAGGTTTTTGTTGTTTTCTTTCTCAAAGTCAAGCATATTTTGCCAGTTTATCAGAAGTTCGTTGTATTTTAGTGCTGTACTTATCTGAAGAGCGGCTTTGCTGAGATATTCGTATAGGTCACATTCGGTATCACATACGAGTATACCATACAGGTCTTCATTTGAAAAAAGCGGAACAACTACGAGGCAATCCGACTGAGCTGATGTTATATATTCGTTGTTGAAAAGATCGTTGAGATGTATTGCAGGCGGATTCTGATAATATTTTATATCTTCATTTTTCTGCGCAAAGTGAAGATACAGTTTTTCAGGAGGTATCCACGGAGTATCGCCTGTATTTTTTATAGTTTTTTCAAAACGAAGCATATATGTATTTTTGATACCCAGCTGAGACAGTCTTTTCATAACCGGATAGAAAGCCTTGTTGTTTGATTCTTCAGTTATGATAACATCGTTTATTATTGAATTTATTATGGTATCTTTTTCATGAGTTGAGATAAGATTGAGCTGGTCTGCAGTTTTGTTGTATGCTGATATCTCACGGTAAATCTGCGTGAAAATAAGTCCGAGGTCATCATTGCACATATTTTCATATGACATTTTACAGTACAGTGCATCTACTATATTGTATACTTTATCATATGGCATAGCAGCCAGAATCTTCGTTGCCATCAGTTCTGAAATAGCGTTCTGAATTGATTTTCTGTATTGTTTTGATTTTTTTGAAGCATCATAATCAAGCAGAGTTTCAAAAAAATTCACAAAAGCATTTTTGGTCTTTTTATATTCGTTTACAGAAAAATAGTTGTGATATATAGGTGACTCTTCTGTACCGAAAAGATATGCCATATAGTCATCAACAGTGCAGGATGCTATCTGTTCTTTGTTCATTCGTGTGTCTGAAAAGAGATAACTTAACTTGTCATATGTGGTGTTTTTACAACCGCACGAATTTCTGACAACAAGTCTTGTAGGTACTGTTACTTTACGTATTTCATTTGAGTCTATCAGTTGCGAAGCAGTTTCTACTGCCTGATATCCAAGTTCAAAAGAACTTGCGTCTACAGTGGTAAGCGAAGGATAGAGATTAATTGCTGTAAGAGTATTGTCAAATCCTATAACTGATATGTTTTTTCCGATTTTGTATTTGCTTGATGATAATGCGTTATATCCGCCTTTCGCCATTTCATCATTTGCAAAACATATGGCATCTATATCCGGATTGTTTTTTATAAGTTCATTTACTTCAAATTCACAAAATTCTGAAAAGTTTCCGTATACTATCAGATTGTGATCGATAGGCAGATTGTTTTCAAATAAAGTATCACAATATGCTTCGAGTCGTTCCGAAGCGTCATGGTTGAACTGAGAACCGCTTACAAATCCTATCTTTCTGCAGTTATGGCAATGTATCAGATGATTTATTGCCTTTTTAAGTCCGGTTACGTTATCAAATTTTATGCAACTGTAGTCTTCATGTTCTGATGATACTGTAAGGATAGGTATATTGTTGTATTTTTTTAGAAATTCGTTGATTTCATCGGCGCTTAAAGTGTTGCCGATGTTTCCGGTCATAACTATGAGTACGTCAAGATTATGACTGTTTCCGAGTTCGTATATAGTGTTGTACTGAAAGAAATAGGGGGTATGTAGTATATCATTGAAATATGCGTTAAGATGCATACCGGGAAATATGATAAGATTTGCGTCAACATCAGAAGATGCCGCAACAGCTCCTCGACAAAATCTTCCTACAGATTCATCGTTAAGAGTACTTACGTACAAGCCAATGTTTAGTTTTTTCTTTCCCATAATTTTTTCTCCTGTGGTTGATTTAATAGATACATTAATTATAACATAGATTGGTGTTGATTACAATAGTTTTTTGTGTAGAATATACATAAAAAATCTGCAACACATAAAAGTAATAATATGTGTTGCAGATTAATAATTATTTAAAGTACATAAAGAGCTGACATTTTATCATTCCGTTATAAAGCTTTCTGCGTTTGTCAGCAGGTCTTCCGAAGAATTTTTCAAAGTCCTCATGAGGAGAGATGATGTAATATTTGTTGCCGTTGTCTTTTACAAATTTTTTTCCCATCACTCTGTAAAGTTCTTCTGCTTCTCTTAGTTCAAGCATTCTTTCACCATAAGGAGGGTTGCAGACAACTATTGCATTTTCAATATTGCTAAAGTCACGTATATCGGATATTTTAGCAGATACTTTTGAAGTTATGCCGGCTTTTTTTATGTTGTCATTTGAAAGAGTTATACATTCTCCGTCATTGTCAAAACCGAGTGCATGGAACTGAGTATTTTTTCTTACAAGAGATATGGCACGTTTACGTTCTTCTGACCATATTTCTTTGTCTATTATGCCCCATTTTTCAGCGGCAAATCTTCTGTTGAGTCCCGGAGCAATGTTAAGAGCCTTGTACGCAGATTCGATGAGAAATGTACCGCTTCCGCAGAAAGGATCGCAGACAAAGCTGTTTTCACGTACATGAGCAAGGTCGATTATTCCGGCAGCGAGTGTTTCTTTTATAGGGGCAAGATTTGAGTTTTTGCGGTATCCTCTCTTATGAAGACCTGTTCCGCTTGTATCAAGATAAACAGTTACAACATCTTTCATAATACCAAATTGTATCTGATGCACAGGACCGCTTTCTTCAAGCCAGTTTACGCCGTACTTTGCTTTTAGTCTTTCAACTGCTGCTTTTTTTATTATGGACTGACAGTCAGGAATACTTTTTAGTTTTGAATTCAGAGAGTATCCTTTGACAGGAAAGGCATCGGTTTTTCCGATAAAGTTTTCAAGAGGTATATTTTTTACTCCCTCAAAAAGTTCTTCAAAAGAAAAAGCTTTGAATTCTGCAAGCTGTATGAGAACTCTTTCGGCAGTGGAGAGACATATATTCGCTCTTGCAATATGTTCAAATCCGCCTTCAAAAATTACACGACCGTTATCAGCTGTTACATTTCTTCCTTCTATTTTTTTTGCTTCAAAAGAAAGAACACTTTCAAGCCCGAAATGACAAGGGCATACTATTTTTAAATTATCCAAGTAAGCACATCCTTAAAGTTTTTAAAATTAGTTTCTCTTTGATGTAGCGACTGATGTCTGCGGAGAAGATGAAGCAGTAGCCGCTGTAGTAACGGTTGTTTCCTTTTTCTTTTCCCCATCAGTATCTTTTTTATTTTTGTCTTTTTTGTTATCTTCAGTTATTGTACTTTTCTTATGAACATTACAGAAAGCACAGTTTGAAGATTTGTAATAACCGGAATCAGAAGTCGGACAATTATCATTTGCCAGAAGACCGGTTTCAGAGCAATAAGGGTGGTATATGACAGTATTGCATTCGGGAAATACTGCATTTGAGTCGTATGAGTCGGCATATTCGCCAAATATACTGTACCACAAACTTGCCGAATTTGCATTTTCTATTGCCTGAGGATTTTCGCCGTTTTCATATCCAAGCCATACACCCGATACAAAATCCGGTGTGATTCCTACAAATGCAATATCACGCCAGTTTTCAGAAGTTCCTGTTTTTCCGCCGAGTCGTTTATTGGAAAGCTGTGCACTTGCACCGGTACCATACTGACCGTATATGTTGTTCTGCAGAAGCTTGTTCATTACATATGCTGTTTCTTCGCTTACAGCACGTTCACCTTCACGGTTTTCATTATCAATGATAACTTCACCTGTATGAGAGTCAACAGCTTTTGCTATGATACTTGCCTTATAGTATTCTCCGCCGTTTCCGTAAGGGATATAGGCATTTGTAAGATTTATAAGTGTAGGTCCTTCAAAAGTTCCGCCTACAGCAAGAGAAGAATATGTTCTGTCATGTATGGGATCAAGATCAAGATGAAATTTTTCAGTGGTAAATTTAAATATATTATCAAGTCCCATATTGTAGCATATCTGTGCAGGCAGAGTGTTTATTGAACGTTTAAGGAAATAGTTTACCGGAAATGTTTTATTTGTAGGATCACCGTCATAGTTTTTCGGCCAGACATCTTCTGAGGCAACACCAGCCGGAATAGGAGAGTCATTGAACATTGTAGACCATGTGATACGGTCATATTCGAGTGCATATCCGTATGTGGAAATAGGTTTTATAGTAGAACCGCATTGTCTGTGAGCGCTGTATGCGTTGTTCCAGCATAAACTTTCAGGTTTCTGACCTATTCTTCCTACAAGGCCGAGTATATGTCCTTTATAATCCATTACAGTAAATGCTGACTGAACTTTTTCATCATTGTCAGCTGTATCCTGCGGAAAATAACTGTACCAGTCGGCATATTTACGTTCAAGAAGCGACTGTATTTCTTCATCTACTGTAAGATAAAGAGTATATCCGCCGTTGTTGAACATATCTATAGCTTCCTGAGTTGAGCTTAAGTTATGTTTTTCTGTCAGATAGTCTGTAAATTCCATTATTGCAAGATCGACAGCGTCAGAGTTTATATCAGGATTTTCAAAATCATCTTCATCGAAAAACTTTCTGTAATCCTGATATTTCTGATGAAATTCGTCCATAGATGTTACAAGTATTTTTTCATTTACAGCTGTTTCATACTCTTCTGCTGAAATAACACCAAGTTCGAACATTTTCATCAGACAATATTGTTTACGTTCATGGTTGTTTTCATAATTTTTAGCAACATTATAGTAGTATGGATTTTTAGGTATTGCGGCAAGAGCTGCAGCCTCTGCTATAGTGAGATCTGAGGAAGTTTTTCCGAAGTATCCTATAGATGCCGCTTCTATACCATACATATTGTAACCGTCCAGCTGATCAAAATATATTTCATTGAGGTACGCTTCAAGTATCTCATCTTTGGTATATTTTTTCTCAAGTTTCATAGCTGTGAATATTTCACGCATTTTTCTGTCCCATGAATCTTCGTTGTCGCCGGTTACGTTTTTAATGAGCTGCTGGGTTATGGTTGAACCGCCGAAGTATGAATCACTTAGATTGAGTGAAGACAGAAACAGGTTTGCTACAGCGGCCGCTGTTCTTTTGTAGTCAACGCCGTCATGCGAATAGAATCTTTCGTCTTCAACACATACAAAAGCATATTTTACGTAGTCGGGAAGTTCAGAAATTTCCTTTTTTATTCGTATGTTTTTATCTGATGGTGTTTTTCTGTATGCCAGTTCGTATTCATCAGTTTCAGAATCTTTTGTATATATGTACGTCGAAAATAGCTGTGATGGTTCTGTCAGTGTAAGTTCTTTTACATTGTTTGTGAATGATAGTATATATACTATTGTAACTGTTCCTACTATAGTGCAGGTCAGTATAAATATGAGAAGTATTGATACAAGTGCAGTGGTTAATACAGATATGATTTTTCCGGAAACTCTGTAGAAGATAAACAGGTTTTTGAGTATCTTGTTTTCCGGTGGTTTCTGACCTTTGTAAAAATTGTACAGCCATTCTTTTTTTCTTTGCTCATTAGAAAAAAAACGTGAAAAGAATTTTTTATTCATAATCGTTTTCTTAACCTTTCAAATTAATAAGAATGAAAAATTGTATCATATCCTCTTAGCAAGAAGTTCGGAATATTTGTTTCTGAACTCATCAAAATTATCATTGTCTATGGCTTCTCTTATTTTTTCTGTAAGTGTGTTATAAAAATAAAGATTGTGCATTACAGCCAGTCTTCCTGCAAGCATTTCCTGTGCTTTGAAGAGATGACGGATATATGCTCTTGAAAAATCACGACATACAGGGCAGTCGCATTTTTCATCAATAGGTCTTGGATCGGTTTCATAGCATTTGTTTGTAAGGTGCATTATACCGCTCCATGTGAATACGGTTGCGTGTCGTGCGTTTCGGCTTGGCATAACGCAGTCAAACATATCTATTCCTCTTGCAACTGCTTCTATTATATTTGAAGGAGTTCCTACGCCCATGAGGTAACGTGGCTTATCTACAGGCATATGCGGTTCGACAGCATCGATTATGCGGTACATATCTTCGGTACTTTCTCCGACAGCAAGTCCGCCTATAGCATAACCGTCAAGGTCAAGCTCACGTATCTGTTTCATATGCTTTACTCTCAGATCAGCAAATGTACAGCCCTGATTTATTCCGAAAAGCAACTGATTTTTATTTATAGTATCAGGGAGTGAATTGAGTCGCTCCATTTCAGCTTTACATCTTACAAGCCATCTTGTTGTACGTTCGCATGAGGCTTCAGAATATTCATAAGTAGCAGGATTTTCAACGCACTCATCAAAAGCCATGGCAATAGTAGAACCAAGATTTGACTGGATCTGCATACTTTCTTCAGGACCCATAAATATTTTTTTTCCATCGATATGGGAGTTGAAGTATACGCCTTCTTCTTTTATTTTGCGGAGTTTTGAAAGTGAAAACACCTGAAAACCACCACTGTCTGTAAGTATAGGTTTATTCCAGTTCATAAATTTATGAAGTCCGCCCATTTCCTTTATAATGTGGTCACCCGGGCGAAGGTGCAGGTGGTATGTGTTGCAGAGTTCTACCTGACACTTGAGATTTTCTGAAAGATCTATTGATGAGATACCGCCTTTTATTGCTGCGGCAGTTCCTACATTCATAAAGCATGGTGTCTGAAATGTTCCGTGTACCGTTTCAAATTTTCCGCGTCTTGCTTTTGAATTTTTCTTTATAAGTGTATACATAAGTTTTTCCTTTCTGACTAAATAATCATCATAGAATCCCCGAAACTGAAAAATCTGTATTTTTCTTCAACAGCTTTTTTATAGGCAGCCATTGTTCTGTCGTATCCGTAAAAAGCGGAAACGAGCATGATCAATGTGCTTTCGGGAAGATGAAAATTTGTAATAAGACCGTCAAGGATTTTGAATTTGTATCCGGGATAAATAAATATGTCGGTATATCCGTCAGCTTCTTTTATTTCATCGTAAAAAGTAGCAACACTTTCTACTGTACGGCACGATGTTGTTCCTACTGAAATAACTCTGCCACCGTTTTGCTTTGTCTGTTTTATAAGTTCTGCGGTTTGGGCGGGCAGGTGATAGTGTTCGCTGTGCATTTTGTGTTCAAGGACATTATCTACCTTTACAGGTCTGAAAGTTCCAAGCCCCACGTGCAATGTGACATAACCGATATTTACACCCATTTCTTTAAGTTCCTCAAGCATTTCGGGTGTAAAGTGAAGTCCTGCTGTCGGTGCCGCTGCCGAACCGAGTTCTTTTGAATAAACTGTCTGATAACGTTCCTTGTTTTCGAGTTTTGCTGTTATGTATGGGGGGAGTGGCATCTGACCGATTTCCTCAAGTACTGAGAAAATATTTCCTTCACATTCAAACTTTACTATTCTGTTTCCGTCCTCTTTTACTTCGGTAACAGTAGCTCTGAGTTTTCCGTTTCCAAAAGTGAACTGCGCGCCTTCTCTTGCTTTTCTTCCGGGTTTACAGATGATTTCCCATGTTTTATCACCTTTTTGTTCGAGCAAAAGAAATTCGATTGCCGCACCTGTCGGTTCTTTTGTACCGTAAAGCCTTGCAGGCAGTACTCTTGAATCATTCAGAATAAGCAGATCTCCTTTTTTCAGATATTTCGGAAGATCAAAAAAATGTTTATGTTCTGTATTTCCTGTTTCCCTGGAAAGTACCATCATTCTGGAGTGATTTCTTGGTTCAACCGGAGTCTGTGCTATAAGTTCTTCCGGCAGATCATAATAAAAATCAGATGTATTCATTAATGTGAACTTCTCCGTTTCCCGCAGAATTGTATTTTGAAAAAATCCGGGCGTTATAACACTGCGAAGAAATAACGCACATACAAATTTATTATAACAGATTTT
This sequence comes from Ruminococcus sp., assembly GCA_015066745.1. Taxonomy (GTDB): domain Bacteria; phylum Bacillota; class Clostridia; order Oscillospirales; family Ruminococcaceae; genus HUN007. Next base: position 36,571 of record SVNW01000017.1, read on the forward strand.
CAGACATTTGTATATGCTTTTTAAAAGAAATTTTATTTTCTGTTGATTTAAAGTAAGTTTTTATTACAGATTTTTGCTTTGTTTGCTATAGATAATATGTTTTTCTTTAATTTTATGTGTAAAATTTGAAATAAATTATAATTATATTCCAGTTAAGGCTTGATTTTTATATATAAATGGTGGTATAATAAAATTAAATAAAGACAACATGGAAGGAAACAACGATATGGCAGAAAAAGACGCAATAACAAAAAAATATATGGAAGACGCATCACGTTTTGCAGATGCATTTAATTTTATTTTGTATAACGGTGAAGAACGTATAAAACCGGAACAGTTACATGAACTTGATACAACAGAAATAGCACTTCCGTTTATGGCAGACAGTACAAGTGGAGCTGTTCAGAAACACAGAGATGTTCTAAAGATGATGACAGCGATGTCAGACGGAGAAACAGCGTATCTGATACTGGGGATAGAAAATCAGTCAGAAATAGATTATACAATGCCTGTAAGAGTAATGCTTTATGATGCATTACAGTTAAACTCACAAACTGAGGCAATGAAGAAGAAGCATAGAAATGAAAAAGACGTAAAACAAACAAAATCGGAGTGGTTAAGCGGTTGGAATAAAACAGATATTCTGATACCTGTTATAACACTTGTAATATATTTTGGTGAGAAAGATTGGGATGCACCAAAATCGTTGCATGAGATGATGAGAATAGAACATAAAGACATTTCAAAAAATGTACAGGATTATCGGATTCGTCTTATTGCGCCAAACGAAATTTCTGATGAAGAATTTGATAAATTTCATACAGGTCTTCGAGAAGTATTGAAGTATATAAAATACTGTAAGGATAAAGAAAAATTACTTAAAGTTACTACAGAAGATAAAGCGTTTCATAATGTTGATATTGAAACAGCAATGACTATCAATGCGGTAACGAATTCTAAACTTGATATATCACATGGAAAGGGGAGCATGAATATGTGCAAAGCAATACAGGATATCAGAATGGATGGTATAATTGAAGGTAAAATGATAGGAAGAGAAGAAGGAAGAGAAGAAGGAAGAGAGGAAGGGAGAGAAGAAGGAATAAGAGAAAATAAGTATCAAACAGCTACTACACTCATAAAAATGGGGTTATTGTCATATGAAAATATATCTGTGGCAACAGGTCTTACTGTAGAAGAAATAGAAAATCTTGCTTTAAGTTTATAGCTTTTGTAATACTGCAGTGTACCCTATAGTATAACCCCACTTGACAAAGGTATTAAACAAAGAAACAGACAATCGATATTATAAAAAATCATTAAAAAATTCACACTGAAGATTTTTTCTGCATAAAATATAAAAAAACTGTTGACAACATGACTATAAACGTGTTATCATTATTAGCAGGTAGAGGTGCGGTTGAGATGAGTAGTGTCTGCAAGGAAAACCATTCCGTTATGAGCATTCACGAAAGGCGATATCGCCGAAGGATATTCTCCGGTAAAGTTTATCCTGGGTATATGTCAAAAAGGCATATAACTGTCATCATTCGGTATGATGGAGGGCTATCGGTATAGTTTTCTTTGTTTTATGTTAAAAACGGAGTATGTACTATATCAATATTTTCTTGTTATATTGACTGATGAGCCGGTAACTTATTAACAGATACCGGTTTTTTTATATCTAATATATCAGTTTTTATTTTAATGGAGGTTTATTTTTATGAAACAGTATAACGTAGGTATCATTGGTGCTACAGGTATGGTAGGACAGAGGTTTGCAACACTTCTTGAAGATCATCCTTGGTTTAATGTAAAGGCTCTCGCAGCTTCACCTCGTTCAAAAGGAAAAACATATGAAGAAGCAGCAGGCAGCAGATGGGCAATGAAAACTCCTATGCCTGAAAAAATGAAAGACATGGTTCTTTTTGATGCAACAGCTGATATAGAAGAAATCGCTTCTATGGTTGATTTTGTTTTCTGTGCTGTTGACATGAACAAAGATGAAATAAAAGCTCTTGAAGAAGCATACGCAAAGGCAGAATGCCCTGTAGTATCAAACAACTCAGCTCACAGATTTACAGATGACGTTCCGATGGTAGTACCTGAAATCAACCCTGAACATCTTGAAATAATCAAGTCACAGAGAGAAAGACTTGGTACAAAGAAGGGCTTTATCGCTGTTAAATCAAACTGCTCTATCCAGAGTTATGTTCCGGCACTTCACCCTCTTAAAAAGTTTGGTATCAAGAACGTTCTCGCTTGTACTTACCAGGCAATTTCAGGTGCAGGAAAAACATTTGAAACATGGCCTGAAATGGTAGATAACCTTATCCCTTACATCGGTGGAGAAGAAGAAAAGTCTGAACAGGAACCACTTAAGGTATGGGGTACTATCGAAAACGGTAAGATCGTAAAGGCTCAGTCACCTTCAATCACAACACAGTGCCTCAGAGTTCCGGTTTCAGATGGTCATACAGCTGCTGTTTTCGTATCATTTGAAAACAAGCCATCAAAGGAAGAAATCCTCAACTGCTGGAAGGAATTTGCAGGCGAACCACAGAAGCTTGAACTTCCACACGCTCCAAAGCAGTTTATAAACTATTTTGAAGAAGACAATCGTCCACAGGCTAAGCTTGACAGAGACCTTGAAGGCGGTATGGCTGTAACAGCTGGTCGTCTCAGAGAAGATACACAGTATGACTACAAGTTTGTATGCCTTTCACACAACACATTAAGAGGTGCTGCAGGCGGTGCTGTACTTCTTGCTGAACTTCTCGCTGCTAAGGGATACTTTGACTGATAACTCAAATTAAATTCAGTAAAGGAGGAAAGTTTATGAAGAATACCATATTTACAGGTGCAGGCGTAGCTATCATTACACCTATGAATGAAGATGGATCTATAAATTTTGAACAGTTCGGAAAAAATATAGATTTTCAGATTGAAAACGGTACAGACGCAATAATCGTATGCGGAACAACAGGTGAATCTTCAACAATGACAGATGAAGAACATATCGAATGTATAAGATTTACTGTTGAAAAGACAGCCAAGAGAGTTCCTGTTATCGCAGGTACAGGAAGTAATGACACAAAGTACGCAATAGAGCTTTCACAAAAGGCAGAGGAAGTTGGTGCTGACGGACTTCTCCTGGTTACACCTTATTATAATAAAACAACTCAGAGAGGCCTTGTTGCTCATTTCAATGCAATAGCAGACAGCGTAAATATTCCGATTATTCTTTACAATATCCCCGGAAGAACAGGTGTTAATATAGCAATTGATACTTACAAGGAACTTGCAAAGCATAAAAATATAGTTGCTGTAAAAGAAGCAAGCGGAAATATGAGCTATGTTGCACAGCTTATCGCTGAATGTGGTGATATGCTTGATGTTTACAGCGGAAATGATGATCAGATAGTTCCTCTTATGGCTCTTGGCGGTATTGGTGTTATATCTGTTCTTTCAAATATAATGCCTGCTCAGACACATCAGATGACAGCATACTGTCTTGAAAACAATGTTGCAGCAGCTGCAAAGATGCAGATCGAATATCTTGAACTTATAAACAATCTTTTCATAGAAGTGAATCCGATACCGGTAAAGAAGGCTATGAACCTTATGGGAATTCCGAGCGGTGAATGCAGAATGCCTCTGTATCCTATGAGTGAGGACAATGCAAAGAAGCTTGCTGATTCTATGAGAGCACATAACCTTATAAAATAAAACCGAAGGGATTAAAAAATATGACAAACATTGTTATTTGCGGTGCAAACGGCAAAATGGGCAAGATGATCTATTCTTGTGTAAGCGAGAGAGAAGACTGTAAGGTTATCGGTGGTATTGACGTTTTTACAGAATCATATGCTGATTTTCCTATAGTTTCTTTACCGTCAGAGCTTCCCGAAAAGCCTGATGTAATCATAGATTATTCAAATCCTGCTTCACTTGATAACCTGCTTTCATACTGTCTTACAAATGGTGTACCGGTTGTGCTTGCAACTACAGGGTATAACGAAGAACAGATGGCAAAAATAACAGCTGCATCTTCACAGATACCTGTATTTTTCTCATGGAATATGTCAATGGGGATAAATCTTCTCGTTGAACTTTCAAAGAAAGCAGCAGCATTTTTAGGCGAGCAGTTTGACATCGAAATCATCGAAAAACATCATAATCAGAAAATTGATGCGCCAAGCGGTACAGCACTTATGATCGCGAACGGTATCAATGAAACATTTGATAACACAAAGCAGTATGTCTATGACAGACATTCACAGCGCAAGAAACGTGAAAAGAAAGAAATAGGCATTCATGCAGTAAGAGGCGGTACAATAGTAGGCGAACACGAAGTTATATTTGCCGGAAAAGATGAAGTTATTACTTTATCACACAGTGCAGCATCAAGATCAGTATTTGCTGTTGGTTCGATAAATGCAGCCGTATTTATCAAAAATCGTACAGCAGGTATTTATGATATGTCAGATGTTTTAAAAGAACTTTAATAAATTAATAAACAGCAGAAAAAACGTGATAAACTGTTTTTTTCTGCTGTTTTATTTTTATTAAAAAATTTTTTAAAAAAAACTTGTAACCTTTTTATTTTTATCCTGTCTTTTATTATGAAACGATATTTAAGGAAAAAATATTGTTTTCGAGTAAGAAAAAATATTTTTTAAAAAAGGAAATTTTATTGGAGGAAAAAAATATGAAGACAGGTAAAAGGAAATCTATTTTAGTAGCAATGGCACTTATGGCAAATATATCTGCTTTTACGCAAATAGAAACACCGGCCGTATCGGCAGTATTCTCAGCAACAGGTTCGTGTGGAGAAATGATCAACTGGTCACTTGGAAGTGACGGTATCCTTACTATAGAGGGCGAGGGAATGATGTATGACTGGGGTAATAATTACTACAATCCCTCTTCAAAAGCTCCATGGGATATGTATATGCATCTTATCACAAAAGTTGTTATTGAAGACGGTGTAGAAACAATAGGAAACAATGCTTTCAGAGGAGCAGTATCTCTTACAGAGGTTGAAATTCCTAAAACGGTTTATGGTATAGGAGTAGGTGCATTTTATGATTGTAAAAGTCTTGAAAAAATTGATCTGCCTGATAATCTTGACTATATAGACGAAGGTGCATTTATATATTGTAAATCACTTAAAACTATATCTATTCCTGAAAGTATGATGGCAATTAATAAGAGAACTTTTGACAGTTGTTATGCACTGGAATCAGTTGACCTTCCCAGTAATTTGATTATGATAGACGAACTTGCTTTTAATCAGTGTCGGTCACTTGCTAAGATAGATATACCGAAGTCAGTATCGGTAATAAATCGAATGGCATTTGGTTCTTGTGAATCTCTTGAAAATATTACACTCCCTGATGGAGTAACAGTTTTATCGACTGATGTTTTTTCTAATTGTGTTTCTCTTAAAGAACTGATTTTGCCTGAAAGTATAGAAACGATAGAATCAAGTGCTATCTGGGGTTGTGATAATATAAAAAGTATATCTGTTCCTGCAAAGACAACGTTTATTGATAAAAATGCATTTATAAACAAGTGTCTGGAATCTGTAATAGTAGATGAGGAAAATAAGTATTATAAAAGTGTTGATGGTGTGTTGTTTGATAAGGATATGACAAAACTTATAACTTATCCTGTATCTAAAAAAGCTGAAGAATATACAGTGCCCGATAGTGTAAAAACTATCTGTAATTTAGAAAATAAATATATGAAAACACTTGTTTTGCCTGAAGGTGTTGAGGTAATAGGTTATGGAGCTTTGGACTCATCTCCAAATCTCAGAGAACTTAATATTCCTGCAAGTGTTATAGATATCGGAAATGTGTGTGGTAATTATTTTGAAAAGATAGAGGTATCTCCTGATAATAAATACTACGCAAGTGTTGACGGAGTATTATTCAATAAAGAAAAGACCATACTTATAAGTTATCCGTCTCTTAAAAAGGATACTCATTATATAATTCCTGATGGTGTGAAAAAAGTTGATTCCGGTGCTTTTGATCCAAGTGAATACAGTAAAAAAAATCAGTATTTAAAACAGCTTGAGATACCGGAAAGTGTGACGGAATTTTATGAACTTCGTCGATTGGATTATTTATTTGAATCATTGGAAAATGTTTACTATGCCGGAAACAAAGAAGAATGGGATAAACTTATTGGTGGCAACTATATAGGTGGTAGTACAAACATACACTTTGGCAAAGATGATTTTGACACGGCTACCTCTGAAAGATATTATGATGAAACAAGAGGTTTGCGTGGAGATATAAATAATGACGGTGCAGTTACAGTAGCAGATATTTTAAAACTCTATAATTATCTGGTAGGTAAATCAGACGGATCAGAATATTCAAAGTACAGATTTGATGTAAAGACAGACGGAAAAATAGATATCTCCGATGCCATCAGATTAAAACTGGCTCTTGTAGACGAAATACAGTTGTGGGACAACACAAATATTCCGATAATGGACGGTTCTTCTTCTGCAATACCACTTGAGGCAGGATTGAAATCCAGCATGCTCGGAATAGAATATTCCAAAGCAAAGGAACTTGTAAAACATCACAAAACACACGAATCATTTAAAATGCTTTTGAACGGAGAAAACGATCTTATCTTTACAGTGCCGATTTCTGAAGAACAAAAGAAAATGGCAGAAGAAGCTGGCAGAGAACTTGTATTTACTCCTGTAGCAAAAGAGGGATTTGTATTTATAGTAAATAAGGATAATCCTGTTGATTCTCTTACACAACAGCAGATAAGGGATATCTACTCAGGAAAAATAACAAACTGGTCTGAAGTAGGAGGAAATGATGAAGAAATCATTGCGTATCAGAGAAACAGTGATTCGGGTAGTCAGAACTATATGACAGAGTTCATGAAAGGTTATGACCTGATGGAAGCTCCGAAATCACACTATCTTTCAAGTATGGCAATGATTATTGACGGTGTGGCATTTTATGATAATTCCTCAAGAGCAATAGGTTATTCAGTTTATTCATATGCAGCGCAGATGTATGAAAATATGGAAGATGTAAAGTTTATAGCAATTGATGGAGTAGAACCTTCAAGAGAAACTATGGCAGACAATAGTTATCCACTCCTTAGCAATACATATATACTCTATACAGATCTTGCATCAGAAGATACAAAACAATTTGCCAAGTGGGCAGTTTCAGAAGAAGGACAGCAATGCGTACTTGAGAGTGGATATGTTCCGTTAGGGGATACCGAAATACCCGATGAACTTAAAGCATATACATCACTTGGTACAGGAAAAGAAAAAGCATCTGATTATGTTCCGTCAAAAAAATATTCAAGATACTATTTAAGGGATTGTACAAATATTGATTTCCTGAAAAACAAAGAATTTGAAAGCGTTATAAATAATGAGATAAGTCAAGCTGTAGCAGATGCAAAAGAAAAATACGGTATTGAAAAGATAGGTACAAGAGGCGAGATAATAAATGGTTATATGTCAGTGATCATTTATGATGCTACCAGTGATTATTCAAGTGAGGTTTACAACAAACTGAATGTTTTGAACTACAATCTCATTGACGGCGTGAAAATAGAGAAGTTTTCTGATCTTTTCTATAAAGATATAGATTTTGTTTCAATAGTAAATGAAAATATATCCCAAAACATAACAAACGGTGATATGAAATCAAATTGGCCGTCCTGTATTCCATATGATGTTGAAATGGACTTCCATTGTCTTACAGGAGAAGTTGATAAGTTTACTATGTCTGAAATAATCTTCGATGAAAGTAGCAGATATTTTAACAAGTCAACAGCTATAGGGTATACATCATACTATACTCCTGACTATATGGTAACCGGTGAATATTTTGACATAAGTGAAGTAATTGATATAGATCCTGATGATATCGGTTATTGTGATTATGAGGAATGGAACGCTATAAATATAGAAAAAGACGGAATAATCACACAGCAGGTTGAAGGTTCAAGATTCCATACAGCGGAAGAAGTAGAAATGCGTCAGAAGGCTTATGACACTCTTTACGAAGATGCAATGAAAAGACAGCGTGATCCTGAAAACCCTAGCAACATTATTATAACTCCAAGTTCATCACGATTTGATGTGTTGTATGTAAACTACGGTAAAATAGACGGATATTGCGGACCGGATATGTATGATCCGCAGACAGGTGAAAAGATTTATATTTCAGATATTCTCGGAGAAGATTTTAAAATATATGATGATGGTTATAATTATCTTCTTGATATAAATTTTGGTACAAATACTGTAGTTATATATACTGAAAACGATTCGTTTGAAAGAAGTTTTGATCCGAATGATGTAAACAGCAAATATATAAAATCTTAAGATAACAGACAGAAACTTTTATATCCTTAGATCAATATTGGAAATGACTTGCTTTCAAATCAGTCATTTCTGATATTGATATTATAAAAAATATGTGATATAATGGATACGGTTGTGTAAACTATCCGAATAAAAGGGAAAATACAGTATCTGTTATATAATAATTATTAATTAAAAAACTTAAAGTACAGTTCTGGAGTCAGCAGTAAATGAAAAGATGGTGTGTAATATGGATAAAAATGATAAGGCGCATCAGCTCCTTAAAGATATCGGAGAAATTGATGACAGATTTATTGATGAGGCAGATTGTCAGGTTGTACAGCAACAAAAGAAGAAAATATCGTGGACTTATTTTGCGGGTGTGGCAGCAAGTATTGCTGCGATCGCTCTGATTTTAAGAATAGACAAGAGTCCTGATTTTATTCCGTCGCAGGAAAAGGAAAGTACAACATCATCTCATACTTCAACTTCTGATACAACAATAACTTCTGCTACAACGATGTATAGCAATATATCGGAATTTTATGTGACAGGCAGTGGTTCTGAAAGTGTGATAAATTCAGAAACAACAACAGAAACAACGCCTGCAGTTACCGATAAGCCAAGATATGTCATAAATAGCAGACCGATAGGAACGATAAGCGGAACAGGTTCTAAAAAAGCTGAAAATTATCAGCCTTCTCCAGAATATTCGTATCTGAATATAGATAACAGTGGATATGATTATTATACAGTAGAAGATTCGTACTATAAGATAAAGTTTTTAAGTGATAAAGCTTTTCAGGACAGAATAAACAATGATATAAAAAACGCGATGGACGAACTGTCGCAGTGGCATGATCCTGTTTATGAACTTGAGAGTTACGGAACGATATATAAAAACGGCTGGAACGGAACTATTACAAATTCAGTTGCAAATCCGGATGAAATGGATCTGGCAAAAGGTATGGCTATAGAGCTTATATGTGAAAACGGCTATCTTTCAATTGCACTCGGATATATAGACAGCGATGGAATGAAAGATCCGACAGGCGGTGGTCTTCCTTCATATACAAAGAAAGAACGTTGTTTTGATATAGTTGCAACTCTTAATTATGACCTGATAGGACAAAGAAAGATAAATAATATTTCAGAACTGTTTTACAACGGCACAGATGTTGTTGCAAAACTTAATGAGTCTGTATTTAATAATTATGGATGTGAAATCAACAGTATTACAGATTATCCTGATAACTTTACAATTCATTATATACTGCATGATAATAAGGGAAAGTACTATCATGATTATTCAACGCTTATGTTTTTTGAGGGTGCAGAGGACTGCAGTATACGTGATTCACTTATCACTTCAGAATATCGTGATATGAGTGGAGTTATCGATAGCAGATATAATGTATATGATGAAAAATTATCCTTTATAAAAATTCCGGAAGTTACTACAAGCACAACTACAACAGAAGCTACAGAAGTGACAACCGTAAGTGAAGAAATCACAGAAACCACTACTGATGATGGAGCTGATATCACAAAGAGTCAGTCAGAGTCAGAAAATCAGTCTGAGCCTGTTGTGAGTGAAATAAATACTGATATAGACAGCAGCGAGGGTACTGATGGAAGATAAGGATATAATAGGGTTATATATATCACGTTCTGAAAGAGCTATTTCAGAAACTGATATAAAATATGGCAGTTATTGCAGGACTATTGCAAGAAACGTGCTTGGTGACAACGGTGAAACAGAAGAATGTGTAAATGATACATATTTTAGTTTGTGGAAAACTATTCCGCCGACTATTCCGACTATATTGAAATCGTTTATCGCAAAAATAACAAGAAATAAGGCGATCAATATGTACGAGAAAAAGACTGCATCAAAGAGAAGCAATGGTCAGATGGAGGTGTCAATAGATGAGCTTACAGAATGTTTTGACTCATCTGATGACGCTCAGAGCAGAGTAGAAAGACAGGAAACTATAGCAGCGCTTAATGAATTTCTTGAGGGGCTTGATAAAAATAAAAGAATATATTTTATTCAGAGATACTGGTATATGACACCCATAAAAGAAATAGCAGCTAAAAATAATATTTCCGAAGGTTCTCTTAAGACTATGCTCAGCAGAATAAGAGCAGATCTGAAAAAATATATAAAGGCACGAGGTCTTTATTGAATGATAAAAGAATGAAAAAAAATATATTTTGGTAGTATTTAAGGTTAAGTGATATTGAATACCGGCTAAAAAAATATAAAAATTTATAAAAATCCTTTGTTTTGAAACTGATTTTATGGTATAATAATATTGTGTAAAATTACCACAGTACGTAAATTCAAGGGAATACGGAGGATTGTTCTCAATGAGAAATAATTATAGGTTTAAAAAAGCAGCAAAAAAATCTATTGATGGGGAAGTAGTAAGAATAGCATATCTTGGAGGTTCAGTTACAGCAGGGTACATTCCGCAAAAGGGAAATACGGAAAATAATTTTGCAAAAATGTCATTTGATTATTTTTCTAAGAAAAGCAAAAATAATAAATGCCTGATTTCAAACTACGGTGTTTCGGGAACGGATTCGTTTACAGGTCTGGCTATAGCAGAAAAATATCTTGAAGATGAACCGGCAGATGTGATTTTTGTTGAGTATGCACTTAATAACAGCAATGATGATGAGAGCAGGCTTGCTTTTGAAGGACTTATAAGAAAACTTTATAATATGAAAAACAAGCCGGCAATAGCACTGATACTGATAGCAAACAAGGATTTTTCCACTTCGGGAGAATATATGGAGATTCTCGGAGAGCATTATGGTTTGCAGACAGTAAATGTTGGTGAAAAATTAAAGTCAGAAATAGAAAAAGGCAATATTCAGTGGGAGGATTATTCTGTTGACAGCGGACACCCCAGCGAATATGGTCATGAATTTATAGCATCTCAGATAAATAAAATGTGGGACAGTATATGGAAAGAAAAATTTGATAAGGAATTAAAGGAGATACCGGAGGCGTATTTTGGCGATGCCTATGAAAACTATAAATTTATGAGTTTTTCTTCTTTGCGTGATATAAGTATGACGGGATTCAGATTTTTTAATAAAAATGAACTTTTAGGAGAACGCATAACATCGACCGGTGAGTCGCAGTCGGCAGTATTGTTTACAACAAGGTTCAGTTCACTCTATATAATATTTGAATCAGCAAATAATATAAATTGTGGTGAAATGCAGATATATATAGACAATAATTATGTTGAAAATATATCGGGATATTCACCGTCAGGACGTGATGATATAACCTGTCGTCTTGCTTACAGAGGAAACAGTACCGCTTTTCACGATGTAAAGATACTGATGAAAAATAAAGACAGAAAGCAGTTTATAAATATTATAGGAATAGGTATTTGCTGATAAATTGAAAATAAAATACAATAATATAGTATTGTAGGATGCGATACGGAAAAAATAATAAAATATATGTAGAAAAAGCTGATTGAAATATTGATTTTACGATGATATAATTGAAATAACGATTGAAATAACAATTATAAATGGGGGGACTTTGTTATGATAAAGATTTCAAAAGTTTTATTGTTATTGTGTATTTGTGCGTCAATATCGATGTCAGCTATTTCGCATTATCCTGAAAATTTGTCAGAAGTAGTCAGTGCTGCAGATCTGACTGAAGGAGCATGCGGACCAAAAGTGAATTTTAAAATATCAGACGGTGTACTTACAGTTTCGGGCGAAGGTCCGATGTATACAGATATGTCGACAACACCATGGGACAGAGATGGTATAACATCTGTAGTGATAGAGAGCGGAATTACTCTTATAGGAAATTTTGCATTTGCACATATGCAGGATCTTGAGAAAGTTTCTATACCTGATACAGTCAAAGAAATCGGAAAAGGTGCTTTTATGGATAACAAATCTCTTAAAGAGATAGTTATTCCCGATTCGGTAACTTCACTTGGAAATCAGTGTTTTTCACTTTGTTCATCTCTGGAAAAGGCGGTTATAGGTTCAGGAATTGACACTATTCCATCAATAGCGTTCAGTTATTGCAGTGCATTAAAAGAAGTTGATTTTGGTGAAAATGTAACTATTATCGGACAGCAGGCATTTACAGACTGTACTTCGCTTTCTTCTGTTGTTCTTAAAAATAAGGTAAAGACTATAAATGAACGTGCATTTTATTATTGTACAGGACTTAAAGAAATCACACTTCCCTCGTCAGTTTCATTTATAGGTGAAAAAGCTTTTATGTTTTGCGGAGTTGGCGACCCTGAAAACAGACCAAATCAGTACTATGATTTTGTAGCATATACTGTAAAGGGTTCATATGCATCAGAGTATATTGAAAATCTTGGTACTGAGCTTGATGAAGAGGATCCGCCTGCGCCTGTTGATGCATATGATTATTATGATATAGTTGCACTTTCTCTGGGCGAAGGAATGTATTATCAGCTTTGCAGACCCGAAGAATATCAGCCTTATGGAGAGGTAAAAGTTTACTATATGCCTGAGTTTACATCAAATTGCGGAGATATAGTTGGAATAATGCTTGGTGAAAATAATACTACAGAATTTCACTGTTATGCACCGCCGATAAAGAAAAACTCAGACTATGAAGCAGAAACAATATACAAAGCAGAAGAGTTTAAAAAGTTTGATAAAACAGGTTATGTTTTTGCGACTGTTATGGCAACATATAGTGATACTTGCATGGAAGTAAGTACAGATAAAGAAAGATTGTTTATTTTGTGTGACGATACCAAAGGGTACGAGCGTGGAGAGACTGTTGCTTTTGTTCCTGTTGAAGGAGTTTCTTCTGAAAACATGAACGTTTACAGAGTAAAGGAACTTACAGATACTATTTTTGCAAAAGGAATTTCATTGGGTTATAACAGTGAAATTGACTGTACACTTTTCCTTGGTTTTTCAAATGAGCCTTCTGTTATACCAATGAATAACGTCGGATATTTCTTTGTAGCAGGTCTTAATGTTCCTGCAGGACAGGGAACATGTTCACTGCATTTTAAGAAACCTGACCAGAGTGTAGCCGAGATACCTGCAATAACGCTGTATAATGCCACTGTAACAGAGGATCCGACCGAACCTGATAAGAGCAAGGTTTCAGAAGAAAAAACAGGTGTTCTGCTTGCAAGACTTACTGACGAAGGTGCTCTTATAGGGCTTGATGAAGAAACTTCTGTATTTATTTTAAATGGTATTCCAAAAGAAGCTCAGGCAGGTGATGTACTTACTTTCAAAACATTAAACTCTGTCGAAATAGGCGCTTATTATGCGCAGGACGTAAAAATAAAAGAAGAAGTTGTATATGAAAAAGGAGATATAAATCTTGACGGTGTTGTCAATATAGCGGATTTTATTGTTATGAAGTCCACTATGGTTGAAAGTGAAGTAACAGAAGTACCCGGATATTTTGATGTTGACGGAGATACATACTTTAATATAAAAGATCTTATTGCACTTAAAAAGATACTTATGGGAATAGAATAAAAAACAAAGCCATATACAAACTTAAACGGTTATCCGATTTTGTTGTATATGGCTTTTTATATTTAATTATGAGATAAGCATCTGTTTTAAGAGTATCATGTCTGCTATATTTACGGATGAGTCGCTGTTGATGTCAGCATTTTTAAGTTGTGAGTCTGTAAGTGTTGACTTGCATGTCATAAAAGATATGAGTTTTACAGCATCTGTTGCGTTGATTATGCCGTTTTCATCAATGTCACCGATGAGATTTTCGGGGGCAGGTGGTTGTGATGATATTTCTTCAAGGCTTGGTATTCCGTCACCCCACCAGTCCCATGGATTTCCCTGACGATATATATCGGCAGCCGGGCTGTTTGTCCATGTAAATTTGTTGTCGTAAAGGTGTCCCTCATCGTAGTACCAGCGTGCAAGAGCGATTATTTCATCAGGGTAGTTTTTGTAATAACCATCGTTTTCTCCGGTGTAGTTTGCCCAGCCTGTATTGAACGCTTTGAGTGCTGCACGTACAATCTGATAACCTTCAAGCTGGTAGTCAACGATAGCAGATCTTATGAAATGTATAGTTTTTCTTATACCCATATGATTTGATATGATACAGTCATAAAAGTTTTCGGGGGTAAATGAATACTGGAACATTTCAGGAACGTCGTCTTCTTTCATGAAAGTTGGATCGCAATCAGCAAAAGCAGTAACAGCAGTCTGAAGCGGTCCGTATGCATGAGCTGAACTTACACCAAAGCCTTGTGAAAAAGCAGTTTCAAGGTCTGAACCGTCACCATTTCCTCCAAGTGTGGATTCACGTGAAGCCATTCCAAGAAAAAGTGCATATACCATTTCACGATTTTCCTGTCCGAAACGTACACGAATGAGATCCCAGTGTTCATCGATTTCTTTAAAGAGGCTGTATTTTACTTCCTGTACAGACATTGCGTGGTTTATGGCACGTATTTCTTCGACAGAAGCATTTGCAGGAGTATTTCTTTCGCCATAGTTAAAAGGATTTCCTACACCTTCTTCCTGGACATTACGGCTTGGGTCATGTGCTATATTTTCGTCAGCGTATACGTCGGATACCTGAAAAAATTCAGGTGTATATGTCATTACCGACATAACGAAAGCAGAACAAACAACAGCGCATATGGCTTTTCTGAATTTTGATGATAATTTCATATTTATCCGTTCCTTTCATATAAGAAAAGTATGTATTTATCTGTATTATATCATAAAACATCTGAAATTCCAATAACCAATTATAAATTTAAAATCTTTTGTTATCTTAAAACCGCTTAGTTACTGCATATCAGTGATATAATGCTTAATAATTCGTAGAACAAATAATATCGAATTGATATTCAGTTCTACGAAAAATTCTACAATTTTGAAAATACATTTTTTTCGGATTTTTTCAAGTTCTACGATTTTTTATAGAACTTTTACTGTTGTCTGAAAAATATACTGTAGATTTCGGTTTTCTTCCTCTTTTGACATTTCTCGATATTTCTGTCGAAGTTTCAATGCCTGTTTCCGAATCTCCTAAAATACTTGTTATCATATCAGCTGATTCTATTCTTGAACTAAAGTCCAAATGGGAATATATATTTGCTGTTGTTTGGAAATTTGCGTGTCCTAACCAATCCTGTATAGACTTCAAAGGAATATGGTTGGCTATAAGCAAACTGGCACAAGTATGTCTTAAGTCATGAAATCGCAAATGCTTGAGTTCATTCTTTTTGACAACATAACCGAAATGCGAAGTTACATATTCAGGCGTAATTAAAATCCCGAAATCATCTGTGCATACAAAATCAAGATAATCTTTACAGTAACCGTCACGAAGAAGCTTTCTATAATAGTCTCTTTTGTCTTTCTGATTAATCAACAGTTTCTCAATATGCGGAATTAAAGGCAAGGTTCTTCTTGTAGAGTTGGTTTTTAACTTATCCTCACATATGGTTTTGCATTTTCCCATTTCATCCATATATGTAATAACTTTTCTGCTAATAGTAATTGTTTTCTGCTCAAAATCTACACTATCCCACTGTAATCCAAGAATTTCACTTCTTCTCAGACCATAGTATGCGGCAATGTGTACGACAAGTTCCATTCTGTCATCCTTAAATGCTTTAAACAACGTTTCAAGCTCGGATTTGTTATAGAATGTCGCTTCACGTCGTTCCGATTTTGGCAAATCAACTCTTGAGGTTGGATTGAAAGGTATCAGGTCAAGCTTAACAGCGTATTCAAACATATTATGCAGACACAGATGACGGTTCTTCATCGTGCTTACCTTTGCACCTCTGCTGATAATGTTGTTATAATAATCCTGAATATCTATCGGTCTTATATCCTGTAACTTGGCATTTCTTTTACCAAAGAATGCTTTTGCGTCTTTTATACCACTGCAATAGCACTGGTAAGTCAGCTTTGCAACTCTCTGTTTTTTGAAATCAAGCCATTTATCCATAAACCCGATAAAATCAATCTCTTCGTTCAAGTATTCGGTTTCAGGCTTTACATTAACAGGCAGTTCCGTTTTCAGTTTGACGTCACATTGATTTTCAAGAACAAACGAATTATAGTATTCAGCAACAATTTGTTCTGTTACAGCTGTTACTTCCTTTTTCTTTGTTCCCACATTAAGACCTGTCGCAATCCATTTCTTTTTGTACTTACCATCTTCACTCTTATAGTTGATAACCACATAGAGTTTGTTTTTCTTTTCATAAACCTTGTAATTAAAGGGCAGACTTGCCATCATTGTAACTACCTCCTTGATGTAGCTTATGGTAGAAGTCTGTCGCTGACATATATATTATAACGCAACAGATGCTTCTTTTCAAGTTGGTTCTACCAATATATTTTTAAATATAATAAATTCAGCTACATACACCGGAGGATATATTCAATTACAGATATTTTTGGTACTTTCACGGAACGAGAACACGGGATTTTTCTAAGCTCACCATTTTTGACAAGCTCATAGGCTTTGTCTTTTCCAATACCAAGCATTTTACAGATTTCCTTTATTCCAACTACATCAGGATATTCCGAAAAAATACTGTTGCAAGCACGAACGCTCAGATACCTTGTTGACATATTATTACACTCCTGTTTTGCAATTACTTTGTGTTTCTGATATTAATTTTTCAAGATGCTACAGGAGAATACTTTTTTAAAAAAATATTCCCCTATAATATACCCGTAAAAAACAGCTTAAATCAACCTCGAAAAATCAAAAAATCATTTCAATTTCAATGTTTTGTAGCATTGCACAAACTAAAACATTAATTATTAGCGAGATTTCATATATACTTATCCCTTGATAATCAATCTTTCTCAGTAAGATTGAAAAAATGTTGCAGCTCGTTCTGAGATAATCTGCTGTAACAAGTTTTTTACCGGTAAGTATATTATAAACCATAATTTTCTGAAAGTAAAAGGACATTTTTGTCCACGATTTTTACAAGGTTACACAGAGAAAATAACGTAAAAACAAGGTTTTTGAATTATAGAAGAAAAAATATCTTTAATTTCCACGGACAAATTTGTCCATTTTTTGAAATTTACAAAAGAAAAATCTGCTGCATTTCTTACGAAATTGCGGCAGACTTATTTTCAAAATCACAAATGCCCGAAAAGGCAAATTTCAATCCCAGCAAGCTCGGTATCACCGCATTACATTTTTTCAAATGTAATCGCTGACACAACGCTTGTTAGGGGAACCCCTAAGACCCGAATAAGATGCTTTCACAAGCATAATTTCAAAGGAAAAGTATGAATAAAAAGGAGCACCCTTTTACAAGAGTGTTCCGATAAAAACTTGGAATATTATTACTTAAAATCTGCCGTAAGAAAGTTAAATTATGTCAATCAGTTTATTGATGATTATCTAAAAAATGATGTAATGCTTAGAACAGTGACAAAATAAGGAGAATTTGGAGTAAAATGATTATATTTTGTTTTTATTTTGTTCTTGCCATTTATTAAATGATGGACGAGAACCTTCTGGTAATTGTTCTAAACATTGATTAAGACTTTGATAAAAATCAATCCAATAACATTCAGCACTTGCAAGTCTTTGAGCATCTTTATAATAGTTGTCATAAAAATAGTTTACTTCTTGTATCAAACGGATTTCTATTTTAAGATTATTGGCATAGGCTTCATTAAGAGAATAGATGCTTTCTTTTTTCTCTATTGAAATTTTATGTTGTTTTGCTCGCACACTTAATTGTTCGCTTCTACCAATATATGCGCAATATTCTTCATGGTCTTTTATTATAAATATCCCATATATCCCACGCTTACAGGAATTAAGATTCGAAAAAATTTCAATCATAATTTTACACCTCTTAAGAATGTTTTTCCTTATATTCTTCCAGTGCCGTCTGGAGCAGTTTATTCACACTCATATTCTGAGATTGTGCATAGGCTTTCAGAGTTTCACGCTCGCCCTTTGGAACATAAAAAATGATAGAATCATAGTTATCTTTAGTCACAGAATTTCGGTTTTTTAGGTATACATCAACCATATAACGGAATTGGATTAACATATTTTTATTTGGCTAAACGACGTAAAATTGCGGTTTTACAATGATTTTTTCGTTATTTTACTCATTGATTTTTCTACTGATTTATGTTATAATTTAGGTATGTTTGATAGG
>SVNW01000018.1 GCA_015066745.1 Ruminococcus sp.
TTCTTCAAGATGTAGTTTCACTATATTCTCTCTGAAGTCATCATCATATCTGTTCATTATTTTGATCCTTTCAACTTGATTTCAGGAACTTAGTACGTCCTGTTACCATTCTATTATACCACAACATAGACATACCAGTTCTACATTGATATATATGTTTCCTTAATAATAAGTTTATTAACTCATCATCAACTTTTACTTCCATGTTTTATCCTCCATTGTAATTAATAAATCTAAATTTATATCAATTACAAATCAAATATTTTATTTATATTAATGGATTTTACCCCATTAAATTCATCATAATCAACAGGGGTATGAACACAACACATAACGATTATATCTGCTTTTTTTGCTGTTTCAAATTCTTGCGAAGAGAGTTCTTTTAATAGCCTTTTAGATGATTTAAGAACTATATTTATATTTACAGTTTTTAACTTTTCTATAAAATACTTTGCCACTGAATCATTACATTTAAGAACAACAAATGATTTATTTTTATTTTTTTCAATAAATTTATTAAATCTGTTTTCATTAATTTGATCATAACAAAGTTTCTCATAAAAATTTTTAGCATTAGTATTCCATAAAAGTAAATTTGAATTATTAATATTATTTTTAAAATTATATGCTTCTGCATACAATTCTAAAAAATTAGGAGATTTTTCTGCATATCGCCACCATACCCTAATATTTTCCAAAAATATATCATCAGATTCTTCAGGATATGCATAATGCCACGGTTTTATAAATTTACCATATTTGCTAGTCGCCCCAAACTCCATATAATGTCTTACAATTTTTTTCATACTAATATTCATTTCATCCGTATATTCTTTATAAAGAGTATCAAACCCAACATTATAATTATAATCGAAAGGATAAAAGTAAGAAATTTCACCATTACATAATGTATAATTAAGAAGCTCTTCTTCTAAGCGAGTCTGTATATGATTTTCTAAATACTTTTTATATGTATCAATAGTAACATTAGTATTTCTTAATTCTTTTAAATTAATCAACATAAACCCAGAATTGATATAATAACACTCAACCGAATCTTTTTTTTTCTCTATATAATAATTTCTAAAAGCATTTCCACCTCTACAGCCAATAAAACAACAATTCTCAGGGAATTTAGTATCATAAGCCTCTTTTAAACTTCCATCAACAACCATATCTACATCCATAAAAAGAATTCTATCTAAATCATTTGGTAAAATCATATGAGGTATAATTTTACAATACAATTCAGAAGGATATCTCTTAGTTACTTTAAAACATTCAAATTCCACACAATCATGATATACAAAATATGCTTTTGAGCCTTTAGAATTTATAAACATACTTAAATCTTTTATAATTTCTTCCTTGAGTTCTCTGTAAACGAAATAAAAATTAAATTTCTGATTAAAATGATTAATAATCAAACTAGTTACAAGAACATATGCATATTTTGAAAATTTAGAATCTATTATCATCATTATATTCATTATACAAATTCCTCACCAATCTTAATATACTCAAACGAAATATAAGCATCTTCGCCCTGTAATTGAGCAGCACCTATCATAAACTCATCATATAAATCAGCATCTGGTGTAAAAACAATCTCTTTTTCAATCCATTTTCCACACATATCCGGATTAACTTTGTGAGAATATATAACATTATAAATATTACTTCCAGAATCTTTTACATGGAAATTATAAACCTTATCATTTGTCCTAATCATAAACTTAATTTTAAGCACATATTTTATACCAGATTTAAGTTTATCCTGTAAACTCAATGTAGCATATTTCCCTGTCGAAGGTTTAACTTGTCTTGTTATCAATACAGTTTTATCATTTATAATATGCTCTTCCCATACATTTCTGTCAAATGAAAATTTATGCATTTGAGATGAAGTATTCAAAATAAAACTTTTATCAGAATCAGGATATACTCCATGATTTGGCTTTAAAGCATAATCTACTGCATCATCAAAAGACATTTTATTTATCGATTTATAAAATAAGTCTCTTTTTGGCGAAGCATAATTTTTGTTATTTGAAGTAAATCCATTTCCACTCAACCATTCATAAGGAACTTGTTTCATAAGCCCAATATCACTTTCAGAAAGTGAATCAACAAAAACCTTCCCCTTTTCGTTATTTATTATCAAAGCTGATACTCCACTTTCAAATTTTTGAGCAGAATCTTTCTTATCTATCCACCAAAAATCTCCCATTGTTATATCTCCATAACGCTTAGAAGCCTGAAAATTACAATTTTCACAATGAGAAGAACACATTGTATGATTATGATAAGCTCTTTGATAATTATCTTCCTTTGCACCTCTTCGCACTACTTCCTGTTCATTTGATTTAAACTTGATAGTAGTACAATCCCAATTTTGTGATGTCGATTTATATCTGAACTCATAATCATTAATTTCAGCACCATCGCATTTTTTCAGCGAATCAATATAACTTTTAAAAAATTTTTCTGAAGGAGCATGGCTACACAACAAATCAACCATTACAAGATTATCATAATCCTTATCCAGAAATTTTCTCAACCCTGCAATCTGACATGGACATCCTGTAAATAAAACAAACCTTCCTGTATCAAGAACTGACTTTACTTTTCTTAATATTCCATTTCCCAAGAAACTCTGAAGATACTTAGATTTACGAAGTTTTGGCATATCTGATTCATTTTCAATCATTATATGCTCAACTGAAAAGTCATCTCTCCATGCTGCACCAACAACTACACCATTGCGCTTAAATGCTTCATTTGCCATTACAGAAAACGCACCACCACTTGAACTTTTCTGAACTATATCTTTATCAGCAGCAATAAATTCGTAACAATCAGGAGTTTCTGTATTTAAATTCATCGGTTTTTCAAGTACAGGACATTTCTTAGAACACAATCCACAATCTACACATTTTTCATTATCTATTGTGGCACGATAATATCCGTACTCGTCTGATTGTAAACTTAATGCCCACTTAGGACATATGCTTACACACGCACCACAACCTACACATTTATTTTTTGCCAACTTAGATGTTATTGCATTGTCATTTGATTTTAGTATAATTGACTCCATTTTTTCTTTCGGTGTTTCAATTGCATTCTTAAACCACTCTATAGTACGTTTAGCTTCCCTTTCTATTATTGAATTCACTTCAATATAATCAATATCCTCAAAATACTTGATATCACGCGGAATATTATTAACATCCGTTACAAGTCTGTTCATAATATTCAATCTACCAAGTAAATCTACAAATCTTTCATATCCTCTTCTATGATTTGCAATTGACATAAATGGTTTATTAAATATAATCGAGAAAGCTGATCCATGAAAACTATCTGTAATTACATACTTTGCATTCATAAATGCCTTTAGAAAATCTTCAGTACTAACATTTGAAAGTGTACCCGGAATATTTAATGCTTTATTATTTTGATCCCATACTTTTTGTACTCCATCAAGAATATTTACTGTTTTTATACCTAATGTTTCCGCATAATAAAGAATAGCTTCTCTTTTTTCAGGAGTAGGATCAAGTATATATGTCAGTAAATAAGGTTCTTTTTCGTCAAAGCTTGACTCGTTTGCCAGTTGTTCATAATATTTTTTGTCTATACAAAAAACTGGTTCAAACACAAGATCGCCTTTTATTCCATAGTTCTCTCTTAAAATATCAACGTCAAATTGTTCGCGTACAGAAATAGCACTGTAACGTTGTAAATGCTTTCGAACATTCCCTTTTGCAGAATCAGGAGTTTTATCTGTCTTATGACCAAATGAAGTTGCAAAACTAATAAGTTTCTTATTACTATCCGCAAAAGGAAGATACATATTTTCATGAAAAGAAATATTATAATTCCATATCTGATCAGAACCTGCACAAAAACAATCACATATATTATTTAGTGTTTGCAACTCTGCATATGGCAAAGGTAGCGTTATATCATCTGCATCATAATATTTTTTTATGAAATCAGTATTATGCCCTGTTGTGATTTCCGGATCATCTGGTTTAGCATTAGGTTTTTGTATCATGAGCACTTCCTTACCGAATCCCTTAAGAATTGTATATTCAGCATATCCATTCAAAAGAGAACCATAGTTTGCACCATACCAAAATCCAACTATTCCAACGTCATAATGTTCCTTCATAACTCTTACTCCTCCATAATCCGCTGAAACCCAGTAGCAGATTACTCTGCTACTGCGCTTTCAACTACTTCTTCATCCTGCGCTACTTTCCCAATAACATTTTCAGGACATAACTCATTATTAAAAATAAATCCATCATTTATTTTACTAAACTCAATATTCTTACCTATCGCACGAGTATTCATAAATACAATCTCATAAGTATAACCACAATGAATTTCAGGATATTTTGCAAAGAAACCAATAGAATTATCTTCTGTATAAACAGAAATCATATCAGCCACACCAACTGCACCCTTAGCCCAATCAGTCTGGTGTATATGCATCTTATATTCACCTGTTTCATTATGCCATGTACCTGATACAGTTAATATATCAGAAACAGCCGCTCCAAGATTATTCAAACGTACAAAACGTATTTCTGCATAAATATCACTATAAGGAAAATCTCCAAGTGTAAGCTTGAAAAGCTTTGCTCCTGAATCTCCAAGAATTGAATCATATTCACTCTTATAGATAACCTTACCTGCATATTTAACAGCATTTTCTTCCTTCATTTTTCTAATCTTGTATTCAAGTTTTTCTTTTTCCTCATTTACAGAATCAAGCTCTTTCTGAAGCCCGTAAATAACATTTCGATTAGTAGGAGTATTATCTCCACCGTTTACGCATTCCTTAAGGAAATCATTTTCTTTTATCAAGCGTCGGTACTCATCCATTGTAAGTGTGATTTTTTCATCTGAATTATTAATACCATACACACTCTGCATCTCTTCCCAATGCATTTTCATAGTCACAAGACCATTGTGATATTCCCAATATTCATTAAGCATTTCAGGATTATCAACAAAATACATAATCTTACTAAGCAGATCATTTTCATTTCCTGCTTCGAACTTAAATAAAGGACTTTCGGAAAGTTCAGAAGGACCTCCGGCAGAACTTGCAAGAACAGGAATACCATAAGCAACAGATTCAATTGCTATCTGAGGAAGATTATCTTCCCATAAAACCGGAACAAGACTAAGATTACAGCCATCAAATATCTTTGGTAAATCATTATGTGTATATCCAACATATACTTTTACAGATCTGAAAGCAGTCAGCATATCATATATATCTGCATGCTCTTCCTGTCTTACCGTAAAGACAAGATCAATCTGTGAAGCATACTTCTCTTCCATTTTTGAAAGTGCTTCAAGTAAAAATGGATATCCTTTTTCCTCGTAATTGATGTCATTACCAAGAAATACTATCTTAATACCATTCTCAGCAGGATATGCTGAATAACCCAACTGTTTCTTTGCAACATTTGTACCAATATATGATACTTTCATTTTTGATGTATCAAAACCGTTATCTTCAGCTATTTCATAAACTCTCTTAGAAACAGCAAGAATCTCATCACAGTTTTTATTTATCTTTGCAATAGCGGTTTTACTAAATTCGAGAATATGATCAGCATCTGTATCTTCATCTAGTCTTTCAAGATTAAATGCTTTTATGAATCTTGTTTTTGAGAAACATTTTTTATGTTCATTCCCAAATAAACCACGTTCATATGTAGCGTCTGCAATATCTCTTCTGATTTTCTTTCTTGTACATTTCATACAGTCTTCTCCGGTATGATTAGCAGTACAATTACAATGCTTATATCTATCATAGTAGAAACCATGCACACACATCGGAACGTAATTATGTATAGAAAAAATAAATCTGGTATCAGGATATTCTTCTTTCAAATCAAGTACATCAAGAGATAGACCCTCAATATTATTAAAATGAACTGCTTCAAAAGGACCATACAAGCTCAAAAACTTATTAAAAATGTCTTTTAGTTGTTTACTTTCTATTGCAGCAGATGGATTTACAAAAAGATTTGACTGTTCAGCAGGAACTGTTGAATTAACAATTTCATACTGGTGAACATTCTTATTATGACTTCCAATCTTACGAACATAAGTTTGAAGAGAAGTTGCATCATATGCAAAACCACTGCTTATAACATAAATATTGATTTCCGGATTTTTTTCAAGAATTTCATTTATCAAATTACGACAATATACCGTTACTCCGCCACCTGCGTTCCACGGATTGTCATATGGAACCCAATTATAAATTAATATCTTTGGACCTTTCGCACGAATACTGTTTATTGGCGAAAGAGCCGAATAATATTTTTTCTGGTCAGCCTGATTAAAATTATCTTTAAAAATATCAATATCAAAACGTTTCATAAGAGCGGATGCATATTCACTTATCTGTTCTGCATTTGCCTCTGTATCAAAATCAGCCAATGCACCAGTATAATACATAAGCGCTCTTGCATAAGCGCACTTTATTGTAGACTCATCACGCACATTATACTTTTCTAAAACATCAAAGTTATCAAGCATTCTTACAAATGGAAGTGAAGCATCTTTTTGTAAGTTTGATGATGATGTAGGATTAGTTTTTCTATAATAATAATAAGGTGTACTTGTCCACATAATACTTTCAGCAGCACACAACGTTTCATAATAAAATGGGTTATCTACCCAACCTCCGCCCTTTGCTGCGATAAAACTAATATTATTTTTAGTAATAAATTCATTCCTGTATATCGCACTCCATACAGAAGGATGTCCCCATGAAAACTGTCCGTTTTCAGATAAAGTAAATGGTTCTTTTGAATCAGGAATACCTGCTCTTTCCTGATTAACATCAGCTTTAGGTAAATTTACACCATCCTCATAATAATCCCAAAAATTACCTTTTACAACATCAACTGTTCCTTCCAATGTTAATTCATAAAGTTCTTCAAACATATTTTTTGAAATAAAATCATCACTTTCAACAATTGCAATATATTCACCCTTTGCTGCCTTTAATCCAGCATTCATAGAATCACCGTAACCAGAATTCTTTTTATCTATAACAATAATACGTGAATCTATTGCAGCGTACATCTTGATAATTTCTAATGAATTATCTGTACTTCCATCATTTATACAAATGATTTCTATATCATCCATTGTCTGTGCAATAATACTATCTAAACATTTAGGTAAATATTTTGCTACATTACATATAGGAACCAGTACTGAAATTACCGGAGCGGTAGATTTTTTTTCTTTATCTGACATATAATTCTCCTCCATATATTACATACCATTTTTATTTTTTACCTGACATTATTTATGCGATTTTACTTTCTTTTTTGTAATATCAGCTTTAACATCTTTTCGTTCTTCAATATTAAGATACTTATTCCAAAAATCGATCTTCATTAAGTTTCTTCCTTCTGTCTTGAAATTAGAAACAGCCGAATCATAGTTAGCATTTACAAACGAACAAAGCTTGTTAAGTCTCTTTACACATTTCTTCGCTTCACTCGCATCTCTCTTTGTAACAAATCCTTTTCTGCTTGAAAAGTCATAGTTTAAAACTGTATTGGTTCTGTAAACAGAGGACTGCTGAGCGCCTACTGTTGGTACAATATTATATTCACGTACAGGTTTTAAATACGTTCCGTTAATAGTATAATGATTGATTATACGTGATTTCATACCTGTAGCAGGTACTGCCCTGACAGATTCTTCATACAGCGGATACAAAAACTGAACATTCTCTTTCATATCATCAATATATTGTAGTTTATACCCTTCTGACATAATCTCTTTATGCAGTTTTTCTCCATCCTGTGACTGTAACCACGAAGCACCCTTGAAGAAATCTTCTACACCCTTCATAAGAAGATGTGCGTTTTTATATCTGTAAAGTCTTACTTCATCCATAACCTGAGTTTTAAGTAAGTTTATAAACTCGCCCTTAGGCATAACCATATTATGAAGAGAGTTATCGATCAGTCTGTTTCTGAGAATATAATAATACAGGAATGATGAATACTTATTTTCAAAAGCTTCATGCCATACACAGATACCATTCATAAGAATAAGATGTTTCATATTTCTTAAACCGTATTCAACATCATCACCTCTTATAAATATAGGCATCGGCAGATTGTCATCTCTTACTATACTTGCAGGGAAAACACAGTACCACCATGCATTAAACTGCGCTCTTTCTTCAAACTCGTTAAAGAGACAAGCATCCAGGTCACGAAGATCAAGACCATGCTTAAGAGAAATAAGATTTCCTCCGTTCCAAACCGCACCCGATTCAACCTGGAAATACTGACGATCCATTCTTAACATAGCACCGCCTATAAATGCTTCATCGTACTGATCCTTTATACATGTCAAAATAGTACAGGTTCTGAAAATAGATTCGGGTTCTATACAAAGATCATCGTCCATAACAAGAATATGCGTAATTCCTCTTTTTTCACGTTCATTTTTTATTTCTATCATTCCTCTGGTGAATCCGCCTGCACCACCGACATTCTTGTTCTGAACTATATGTATCTTATCAGAAGATAACTTTTTAATATCCAAGGTGTGAGCGTTATCAGAAACAAATACTTCTAACTTATCAAATAAAAATGAATCCTTATTGCATAAAAATTTGCTGTTTAATAACTGAAGATTTGATTCAACAAACTTTTCTCTTTTAAATGTACATATATCGATAGCTATTTTTACTTTTTTAGTCGGTACAAAATCTGTTGAATAATGTGCTCCGTAAAATACAGATATACCTTCTACACCACTTATAGAAAAACAATATACACCATTTACTGCAGATGTTTTAAACTGAAGTGAAAATTCCTTTGGCTCATCAGTTGAAACACAAAGATGCTCACCGCAGTACTCAGTATGAATAGTATTGCCTACCTTTTCTTTACGTAATAAAGTTACTCTTACATAACCTTTTACTTTCAAATTTAAAAATATATTTTTTACATCTGTATATTTAAACCATTTTTCGGCAGAAAAACTATTAAAATATGTATCAAAATTTACGGTTGCACCCGGATGAATGTCTATCCAGTCATTGCACCATGAAAAATAAACATCCGATGTACGTCTGAAATACATACTTTCTTCTGTACAGGTATCTGTTGATGGTAAAATAATATTCTGTAACTTCATGACTTCTCCTTATTTAATCTTAACTTATATAACTCAATTAACATATATAATGTTTTACGCAATGATTTTTTTGTGACATATCCTGTTTTATCATGGATATTATAATGTAATGTTTTGTCAGCCTTAAAATAATGCTCTTTTCTGTCAGCCAGTACATCTGTTACAGTCAGTTTTCTGCACATAAACTTTGGCATCAGCTGACCGTATAAAAATATCTTCATATACTTTTTGTATTCAGCACTGCCATTCTCATGATAAAGAACATTATCAAAACGCACTTCATATTTTTCATACAACTCATCATCGGGCATCATATGATAGTTCAGGCTTTGTAATTCTGAAAGCTTTTTTTGATAGTCTATCTGTGTGAGATATTTTTCACCTTTTAAATAATCCTTATATCCGATAATAACAGCCTGAGCCATTTTATACTGCTGTCTGCAAAGTTTTTCAAACAGCAGATACATCACCCTGCCAAATTCTTTTTTTGCCATAAAACCAGGATTATGTTTTTTCATCAGAAATAAATAATTACGTGTA
The DNA here is from genome assembly GCA_015066745.1 of Ruminococcus sp. Lineage (GTDB taxonomy): Bacteria > Bacillota > Clostridia > Oscillospirales > Ruminococcaceae > HUN007. The sequence continues at coordinate 9,757 of SVNW01000018.1, forward strand.
TTAAAATATACCTGAACTGAATTATATTTCCGACTGAAACTTTCATGCCAGACCCCTACACCGTTGAGAGTTATAATATTCATCCTGCAACGCAGTGCATACTCAACATCATCATACTTGATAAAGTATGGAGAAGGAAACTGCCCTTCATTAACATAACGTATCGGCATACACGCAAACCACCAGCCTGCATAGTTGATATCCTTATCTTTTTCGTTTTCTATAAGATCACTTTTATCAGTCATATCAAAATTATATCCATAGCCTGTTTGTTCGCCCGATGAAGAAAAATATCCACCGCTTTCAAACTGTTTTGTCGGCATATCAGAATAAAGCATCGAACCTGCTATACTTATGTCGGTATATTCTTTTTTTAAAGCTGTCAGAAATCCAAAGGTTCTTTGTAATGATACATAATCTAACTTTACATCATCATCCATCAGCAATATATGAGTAAATTGCTTTTTTTCCGCTGCGTATTTCATTCCACATGAATATCCGCCACTTCCACCGTTATTTACATTATGTAAAACAGTCACTTTCCTGTTATCCCAGTTATCTTCAGGTATAGAAGACGCATTGTCTACCAGGATAATTTCATACTCTGTATCCTTAATAAATCTTAGCAGATAATCTATATTTTCCTTTACGCAGTCTTCTCTCTGATATGTACATATCACGATGGCTATCTTTACTTTCTGTTCTTCACCTTCAGCGTATACCGTAATATTTGTCAGTTCATTTCCTTTAATCTTTATGTAAAGACATTCTGCATTATCAGGTATCTCCTGAAGTGTTATCCTGTTGCCGGATCTCAGTTCGCCTGACTCGGTACAAATCAGGACTTCCTGCGAAAAAATCAACTCGCTTATGGTGGTATAATGTTTAAGTTTACGAACAGGAATCATATTAAAATATGTATCAAATATTATATGATTATCCTTCTTGCGATAATACAATTCTTCTGTCCCATCAATGACAGGATCAGTTGCAAGATCATAAAGTTTAAACATTTTTAAACTTTTCAAGAGCACTTGCTATTACAGCATCCATATCATAGTATTTATATTCACCGAGTCGTCCGCCGAAAATAATATTTTTCTCATTTTCAGCAAGCTTTCTGTATTCTTCATAAAGCGCACCGTTCTTTTCATCATTTACAGGGTAATATGGTTCATCACCCGGTTTCCATTCTGAACTGTATTCACGGCTTATTACTGTTTTCGGAATGTCATTTCCATTTTCATCTTTTCCGAACTCAAACCATTTGTGTTCAATGATTCTTGTCCATGGAGTTTCTCTGTCTGTATAATTAACTGCTGCATTTCCCTGGAAATTAGGAATATCGAGCAATTCATTTTCAAATCTTACGCTTCTGTACTCAAGTGTACCAAGCTTATAATCAAAATATGCGTCAATTGCACCTGTATAAACTACTTTCTGAGCAAGTTTGTCAAGTTCATCTTTATTTTCAAGATAATCAACTCCGAGACGAACTTCTATTCCTTCGAGCATATTTTCAACCATCTTTGTGTATCCGCCTACCGGGATTCCCTGATACAAAGCATTGAAATAATTGTTGTCAAAAGTAAGACGTACAGGAAGTCTCTTTATGATAAATGAAGGTAACTCTTTACAATCTCTTCCCCACTGTTTTTCTGTATATCCCTTTATAAGTTTTTCGTAGATATCTCTTCCTACAAGACTGATAGCCTGTTCTTCAAGGTTACGTGGTTCGCCTGTTATTTCTTTACGTTGTTCCTCTATCTTTGCAGCTGCTTCCTCCGGTGTAACAACTCCCCACATTTTATTGAAAGTATACATATTGAAAGGAAGCGAAAAAAGCTCTCCCTTATAATTAGCAACAGGTGAATTTGTAAATCTGTTGAAAACTGCAAAACGATTTACATAATCCCATACTTCCTTATTGTTTGTGTGGAAAATATGTGCTCCGTATTTATGAACGTTTATTCCCTCGATTTTTTCTGTATAAACATTTCCTGCAATATTATCACGTTTGTCAATAACCAGAACCTTTTTTCCCTGTTCCTTGGCTTTCTGAGCAAATACCGCTCCATACAAGCCTGCTCCAACAATCAAATAATCATACATAATTAGTTTTCCTCCATTTACCTTAATTTTCATAATTTTATTTTTTCAGATTTTTATTTTTTTCATTTAAAAAATTCTGATATTCATCGCATACATCCTTGGCATTGCCAAAAGCCTTTGTTTTCCCCTTATCTAACCACAATACCTTGTTTGCCAGTTTCCTTATCTGTGCTATAGAATGAGAAACAAACAAAGTTGTAGTACCTTTTTTTATTATTTCCATCATTTTCTGTTCACTTTTGGCTCTGAATGCACCATCACCAACAGCAAGAACTTCATCAAGTATCAATATCTCAGGCTCGATAAGACTCGCTATTGAAAAAGCCATTCGCGATCTCATACCTGATGACAACTGCCTTAAATGATAACTTTCAAACTCTTTAAGTTCCGAAAATTCTATGATCTCATCATATTTTTCATTCAGAAATTCTTCGGTATATCCCATAAATGCACCTCGGAGATATATGTTTTCTTTTACTGTAAGACCATCATCAAAACCTGTTCCGAGAGCAAGAAGCGCCGATATATTTCCGTTTGTTTCTATCTCCCCTTCATTTGGTGTTATAACACCGCTTATAGCCTTTAGAAGTGTTGTTTTTCCGGCACCGTTTGTTCCTATGATGCCAAGAAAATCTCCCTTGTCAAGACTGAAACTCACATCATTTACTGCCATAAAATCTTTGACGTTGTACTTTCCTGTTATCTTCTGTGAAATAAATTCTTTGATACCAATATCCCTGAAATCTCCGACTCTGTATTTTATCGAAACATTTTTTACATCGACTACCATAAAAGCCTCCAATCAGAAATAATATGCAAATTTCTTTTCGTTAAGTCCGTATATCGCTTTTCCTATGAGTAAAAATGCAATCGGAAAAGCTACACACATAAAATGAACATACATGGATGGTATCATATTATCTATTATTATAGTTCTGAAATAATAGATATAGCAGTAAACCGGATTGTAGAAGAACAGGTGGCGGATATTTTCAGGGAACGAATCTACATAATAAAAGATCGCTGAAAAATACGTAAGCATTCTTGTAAAGATACTGTAAATATACTGTGTATCCTTAAAAAATACAAACAGCACCGATAGGATATATCCTACTCCCATATTCAAAAAATAAAGACAGACTATAGGAAAAATCAGCAAAATAAACTTTACATTAAACGTTATTCCGTTAATAGCAATTACTCCAAACATTATAACCATCGTAAGCAGAAAATTTATAAGACACGATATACTTCTTGAATAGATAAAAAGTCTTTTATCTACATTTATTTTCGAAATAATACCGCCATTTGCAGATATCGAAAACATAAGATTTGTAGTAGCATCACTAAAATAATGCAACACTATATTTCCTATAATAAGATAACTTAAAAAATATTCTCCTCTTCCAAAAAGCTTTGAAAAAACTATTGCCTGTGTTACAAAAAAACAAAGCGGTGACAGCATACTCCAAAGTACGCCAAGAAAAGTACGTTTATACCTGCTCTTAAAATCTCTATGTACCAACTGTTTTAATAAAAATTTCTTTTGCTTAAGATCACTTCCTGATCTGTTTGTTTTATCCATACATACTCCAATCTATTTTATTTTAGTTTTTTCTCCATTTGTAAGCTCATCAAATATACAATTTTCAAAGACTTTTTCTATTTCCTTGTTATTATGCTTTACAGCATACATAAACGGCGTATAAGCATCGCTTCCTGAGATATTTCTCATAAAAGGATACTTTTCAAAGGCTTTCACATAATCTTTTACAAAATCAGTTTCACCTTTCTGAATATCTGTTATCAGCTGTTTGTTTTCACACTGCTTGTCAAAAACAAATCCATATCCGTTTTCAGTAAGAGTAAACTCCAGAAAACTTGGTTCGGGAGCAGTAAAGAGCATCTCAAAATAAACATTGTGCTTTGCTGCAGGAGAATGAACCATGAACTTGTCTCGGTTGAATGATGAAGAAAAACAGTACGGAGTCATTTTTTCCGTAATGAAAAATGTTTCACTGATATCCCTGTCAAACTGACTGTATGAATTACTTCCTGCAAGCAGTCCGACAAATTCGCAGTTTATGTTCCATTTTTTATTTGCAACCTGTTCAAGTATTATATTTCCGCTTCCTGCCCATCCACAGTCAACTGTTATTACTTTGCCGCAGCCTTCAAGAACTGTTTCAAAATACATTTTTGCAGCTTTGTTCATATCTTCGTATGAACAAAGGATATCTTCAAACTTTTCCTCTATAAACTGCTCAACAGTATCTGCATTATCAGATGTAAGGAAACTTTCAGGTTCAAAAGGATATTCACCCTCAAACCCTATACTTTCAAATATTTTTTTTATCTTTATATTGTGATTTATTTTCTGATGTAAAAAACGCTTAAAAAAATTGTCCTTGAAAAGATCTGCTCCTAACTTTGCAGAACAGTTTCTTGACCAGTAAACATATTCGGTTTTCATATCACTGTACAGACTGTCAAAAATCTTTTTAGTCATATAACCGTCTCTTGACAGAAACAGTATCTTATCAGCCTTATGCTTTAAAGCGTGATCTCTGATAAAATTACAGAAACCAAGCTGAAGTATACCGCCGTACTTGTATCCGAAGTTGTATGCAGAATTATTTATTTCATATCCGCTGTACATTTTTTTGTTTACTATACCGCTGTATGCTGAACATATTATCGGAGACATATCCTTTGGCCTGTATGACTCACCAAGTTCGTTTACGTTTTTGTACTGTATCGTACTAAATCCATGCTTTCCTGCGTTTCTTATATCCGAATGATAATTGTCACCGATATGAATTATTTTTTGATCCAAAAAATCTTTTTTTACTGTTTCATACAGTTTGCCATCGCATTTCCCGCTGTCATAATCGCATGAAACATATATTTTCTCATATCCCGTAAAGCCGTTTTTCTCAAGAATTTTCCCAAGAAACTCAGCAGGCAGATACATATCGGAAACTATTATTTTCTTTTTATCTCTGAGCTTGTCCCAGATTTCTTTCATAAAAGGATTTGCTATGCACAACTCATATTCTGCAGATTTTTCAGCATTAATTGCGTCATCTGAATCAATACCGGCTTTCTTTTCAAGATAGTCATAGATGTGTTTTATATTTATCTCTGATTTGCATATCTTTCTTACCGACTGCTCTGCAACAGTTCTTATAGTCTTAAAATCAGGATATTTAAGCTTCTCACCTACGATATAGAAAAGAGCTGTCGGCTCTGAAAAAGGTCTGAAAACAAGTGTGTCAAACATATCAAATGATATTACATCATACTGACGCATCATATCTGCAATTTCCTGTGCCGAATACTTCTGACCCGATCCCGACGAGTTAAGTTCTGACTTAACTTTTTTTGAGATCGCAGTAGTTCTTTTGAAAACAAGGCTTTCTATATTAAGTCTTAAAAGATATAACCATGATATGAGCGGAAATCTGGTGTGAAGTTCCCTGTGGGAATTTACATAGCCTTCATAGTTATATTTTATATAGCTGTTTCTGTTTACTATCTTTCCGTAAAGACTAAGAAGAACTGTTCGCTTGCAGAGTATTCCGCTTTTTTTAAGATTTTTCAGATTAAAGAGAAGCTTGTTCGGAACTGCTATAAGTACAAGAGGTTTAAGTACATAAGGTATACCCCGTGGCATAAGTCCGAGCTTTTTGAAGCCTTCTCTTCTGACTTTAAATTCATCAAAGCGCATCTGACGGCTGACCATATTTTTCTTTTCTTCAGAATAAAAAGTATACAGAAGCTGATTTATATTTGCGCCTTTAAAGCCTTCAGAATACACTCTCATGAAAAATTCATAGTCTTCATACTTAAGACATTTTCCTACCGCTTTATAATTTCCGCATTTTTCAAATACTTCTCTGCGAAATATAACCGTTCCGTGAACGAAAGGAGAATTGAACAGAAAGTCTGTCTTTTTTGGATATTCGGGAACGTGTCTCTCACCGTAGACACAATTTTGATCATACAGCAGACAACCTGAGCCTACAAATGCGATATCTTTGTTATTTTTTAAAAAATCGATCTGTATCTGAAACCTTGTCAGCGTCGAATAGTCATCAACATCCTGCCTGGCGATAAAATCACCTGTTGCCACTTCAAGACATTTGTTAAGAGCATGAGCAAGTCCTTGATTTTTTTTATTTTCAATTATCTTTATTCTGCTATCTGTAACTGCTTTTTTATGCAACCATTTTACTGTATCATTCGTAGAACCGTCATCACATATTATAAACTCCAGATTCTTATAGGTCTGATTTACTATTGAATCTACAGCACGCAATAACATTTTTTCCGAAGGACAGTTGTATACCCCCATAATTACAGACAGATATGGCTCCGGCATTAACTCACCCTCTGTCTAAATTTTATAATCACGTATTTTGTAAGAAAATACATATATTTATAGTAAGTTTTTATCAGTAAATTGCTTACCTTTACCGATCCGCAGTACCAATAAAAACTGTCTGTAGATTCCCGGTGAAAAGTCCGGTAAAATATCATCTGTTTTCTGTACTGAGCGTTTTCCTCAATCTGTACAAGATGATTATGATACTGTTCCCCTACATCATCGCACAGGCAATAATCTCTGAAAGTATATACTTCATACTCTGTAGGATGAAACATGAGTTGTTTTAACAGTTTCAAAGCAATTTTTCTGTGCTTGTCTTCATATGACATATCACATTCAAAAGCAAACTTCTCTGACAGTTCCTTAAGGAGCAGATTACCTTCAGAACTATTTTCACTTTCTGAAAGTACAGGTTTAACTCTGTGACTTTTATCATATGTATATCCCATAGTAGTACCATGAGGTGCACTGCATATACACTCAAGCAGATTGTGAGAAAACCATGATTTTACTGAAGCTGTATTTTCATCAAATAACCAGGTGATATATTCACTGTTTTCTGCTTTCGGAGGTGAATCAAGCATACCTATATAGAAACCTGTTATATGAGTGTCTATACCGGCACTTGAAAGCAACCTTTTTAATGTGTATTGCAAAGAACCTGTCCAGCCAAGATCAACAATTCCGACATTTTTGAATCTGTCAAATCTCTCCTGAACTATATATTCCATCGTGCTGCTGTAAGCACTGTCTGATTTTTTGGTTATGATCTCTGAAAATTTTTCTGAATTTTTTATCTTCTCACACAGCTGACTAAACTCTGTTTTAACTATAATGTCGTGTTCTTTTTCTTTGTCATATCCTATCTCATCATATACCATATAGCGTTCTTCTGATGAAAATCCCGCTCTTTTTAGCATATTATAAGCACTTAACTCATATGAATACAAAAAAAGTTTTTCATATGCACTGTCATCAAAAAAACGATATGCAGCCATTCTGAGAGAATATCTTGAACAATAAAAATAGGAACACTCTGTGTCGATATTCATCTTCTTACACAAAACCTTAGCTATATGATACAAAAGATATCCGTCACGTGCAAAAAAATACAGATGTTCTATATTTCTTTTTTTGGCTTCACAAAGTATCCAGTGTACGTACATAACAAGAGAAGGAGCTATAACGCTAAGCGATATCTTATAAAATGAATCCATATTATCATATGACAACTGTTTTACTGCTTCAAGTAACTCAGGATCTTTTTTTAAAATATTTTTATATCTGTTTTTCAAGCCCGCATAACCTCCTCACCATAAACAACTGTATCTTCTTTAAGATAAGAATGATATATATCTGACATTGATTTTAGTGAATTTTTTATATCAAAAGGAGCAACTGCCTTTGATGCATTTTCACCGAGAAACTCTCTTAGTTCCTGATTATTCACAAGTTTCTTTATAGCTTCTGCATATCCTTTTACATCATCGGGGGGAAGTAAAATACTGTTTTGCATATTCACAGCATACTCTCTCACACCTCTTATATCAGATGCTATAATAGGAACTCCTGCTGACATAGCTTCTATAGGTGCCACACCAAGACCTTCTCTGTAAGAAGGAAACAAAAAAATATCAGCAATATGTACGACTTCAAAAATATCATAACGATATCCTGCAAATATGACTCTGTCGGAAATTTTAAGATCATCAGAAAGCTTCCGGCAATTGTCAAGCATATCTCCGCTGCCACATACGAGATAATAAACGTTTTTATCTTTTACCTCTGCAAAAGCTTTAAGAGATGTCTCTAAATTTTTATTTTTATTTATTTCAGATACCGATAACAGTACAACAGCATCTTCGGGAATACCGAATTTTTGCTTTAAGTTTTTTCTGTTCACGCTCATAGAAGCTATTTTTTCTGTATCAACTCCCATTCCATGAACATAAAAAGCTTTGCAATCTGATTTTTCACAAAAACTGCTTGCAGCCTTATAGTCCTCACTATTGATAGTTATTATACCATCTGTATACTTTATAAGGAACTTTTCTATGTAATAATAGATTTTACTTAGCTTTGATGAACCATAAAAAAAATGAAATCCATGTGTGGTGTACAAAACGACTGTTCCTTTTTTCCGGATTTTTTTTGCAGCAAGACGTGTAATAGCTGCGGCAATCGGAGTATGACAATGTATCAGATCATAATCATTTTTTTCTATGATTTCTTTTATATCGCGATAAGCAATGAGATTTGAATGATCCACAGGAGACCTGCTGAAATCAATATCATAAAACTTATCACAATATGGTATGTTACAAACTGACTTGTCTTCATAATCGTTTCTGGCACATACATGAACTTCATAACCCTGTTCCTTAAACCATCTGAGATATGGGATATGGAACTGGCAAATATGTTTTTTTACAACAGTAGCGATAAACAATACCCTTCTGCTCATAGCCCCTAAAATCCCTCTTTTCCTAAACTCTTTAACTTAAATCCAAAACTATATCACAATTATATTATATAAACTATAGGGTATAATATATTTTAAATAAATTAATCTTGTTTTTCGTTAAATAACGTAATTCAAGAAAAAACGTATAAATAATATACGTATAATAATTTAAATTATAACATATATCGACATATATGTCAACCCATATATTATAGTTTTTTGGAGGTTTATAATGGAAAAATACAACATTTATCATCGACAGGACGGCAGATGGGAAGGACGATTATTGAAAAAGAAGGACGAAAAAGGGAAAAGAAAATATAAATATATATTTGGAAAAAGCAAAGAAGAAGTTATACGTAAGATAGATGCGATAAGAAAAGTAAAATGTTCAGAATCAGGTTCATATACTGTAGAGAAAATATTTAATGAATGGTACGAAAGTATATCTCACAAAGTAAAAGAATCAACCTTATCAAATTATCGTATAAAGGCCTCAAAACATATATTACCTGATTTCGGTGATGCTTACATCAATTCATTTAATGCACAGTATATATATTCATTTATTAAAATAAAACAACAAAACGGTTTGTCAAACAGATATATATCGGATATAGTTGTTATGGTAAAATCTATTTTTAAATATGCATCTGATAACTATAACATATATAATCCTCTTTCAAATATTTCATTGCCAAGAAAGAAAATCTCAGAAATACGTCTGTTAGAGGAAAATGAAACTGATAAATTAAAAAAATATATATTCGAAAATCAAAATCGAACTACTATGGGTATTGCACTTTCACTTTCTACAGGTCTGAGAATAGGTGAACTTTGTGCTTTACAATGGGACGATATTGATTTAAAAAAACGTATTATGACCGTCAGAAAAACAATTCAACGAATAAGTTGTCAACATGAAAATAAAAAAACGAAGATAATAATAACAGAACCTAAAAGTGATACTTCGAACAGAACGATACCTATACCGGATTTTATGATAAAATTTATGGAAAAGTTCAGAGGTGATAAAAAAGAATATATTTTATCGGGAAAAAACAAAGCTATAGAGCCTCGTACTCTGCAATACAGATTTGCAAAGGTATTAAAAAACGTAAACTTACCGTCAATTCATTTTCATGCGTTAAGACATATGTTCGCTTCAAACTGTATAAAAGCCGGATTTGATGTAAAAGCGTTATCTGAAATATTAGGTCACTCAAATGTTGAAATAACGCTTAACAGATATGTTCATTCATCTTTTGAACAAAAAATAAAATATATGAATATGCTTGAACCGATTTTCTAAATATATGATTTTTTCTTGAATTACGTTATTTAACGAAAATATTTTATATGAGAATCATACAAATCGGTATGATTCTTTTTTGTTGCAAATAAAAAAGAGAGACCGGATAAACCAAGCCTCTCTGTATTTTTTATTTTGTACAATTTATCTCCCAGTAGTATCTCCTTTTTGAAACCGGAAAGTCATCCATTACCCCATGTTCAGGATCATAAAATGTACCATCACAATATAACGACCAGTGCCAGCATCTTGGAGTTTCAAGACTGAGAATGCACATATCCGGAAGATCATCTTTTGTAAATGCCTCTTTTCGTTGCGGATCATACTTAATACCATTTGCGTCAAGGACTCTTTTCATTTCTTTGAGATTTGTCTCTCTGTCGTTATCAAGAAATCTTATTATGACATCAACCTCTTTGTCAAGTATCATCGCAAGCACTGCCTGACCGCACTGAAGATCTGTCGGTTCATGGATATATGTTATTTTTCTCATTTTTATAAAACCACCTTTTTAAATATTTTTATCACGATATTTCAACGGCGTATATCCTGTTACAAGACGGAACTGGTGCAGGAAATGTTTATCGTCACCGTATCCGCATTTATCAGCTATTGCAGAAATACTTATATCTGTAGTCGCAAGAAGATATTTTGCATATGATACTCTGCTGTTTATCAGGTCCTGATGAAAACTTATTTTGAAAAGTTTTCTGTATATACTCCTGAAATGTCCGCTACTCATGCAAAACTTTCTTGATGCGTCTTCTGCGTTTATATCAAGAGAAGGATTTTTATAGATCTGCCATCTCAACTCAGAATATTTTTCATATCCTGATTTTTTATAATTATCTTCTGCTGATTCAGCCTGATTTTCAAGCTCTTTTTCCAGCTTTTCAAAACAAAAATCAAAGTCAAAAGAAGAAATTTTATCAGAATGTACTGCAAAAGAAATATTTATATTCTGATTTTCAAGAAGTGTATAGAATAATTTTATAAAAGCTTTATCTGCCGTAAGTCTGCACTTTTCCTCAGTCTCTATCTCCGAAACAGCAAAAACATATCTGTTGTCATCAAGTCTTCCGCAAAAATTATTTTTATCCTTTGAAAGCTCCATAAGCTCATCAGCAACTTTCATACAAACTTTAAGACGTTTGCTCATTATATCTTTTTCAAGCGTGACATCCTTTGAAGAAAAATTTATATCAAACATACACACAAGAAAAAAACTGGCTGATACGGTTTTTTTTACTGCGATCATAAACTCACTTTCAAATCCCGCTCTGTTGCAAAGTCCTGTTGTTGAATCATGAAATACAGAAAGATTCTGACAAGTAAACAGATACTCTATGTCATTTTTCATCTTCAAAAACTTCAGCGAGTTTGATATAACTTTCAGCAATTCTCTGAAAGCAGGTTTAAAAGGTTCATTTTCGCAGACACGAAGTATAGCATATCCAAATGTTTCCTCAATAAAACAAATCGGACAAAAATAAAAAACAGATGGATTTTCAGTGTTTCTTAATTCATCAGGCATAAGCTCGTCATACGAAAAATGATATATATTATCAATGTTGCATACTATATCAATTACCGGATAACAGGTCATCAGATGTTCATTTGTATCACGCACTGACATACACCAATCGTCAAAAAGACACATATACAAACTCTGCACAGGTGGTATAAAATAAGAATATCTTCTTAAAATCCACACCATATCCATAACAGAACGAGCCTCGGCAAGATATTGTTCAAGTTCGCCGTTTTCATTGCACAGCATATATCCACGGTTTTCTATCATCTCTTTTTTCTCTGAAAGCAATACAGCACTATCTTCCGCACATGAACAAGTATTTCCGTATATCATATTTCCCGATTCTGATATATTGCTGTTATATTTTTTACCACTGACTTTTTCATAGAGTTCGATTACAGATTTTGCACCGAGGTATTCCCTGTCTCTTTTATAGGTTGTAATCAACGGGTGGTGATACAATCTTTCGTGTATGTATTCGTAACCTATTACCATTATATCTTCAGGAATTTTTACACCTTTTTCTGTAAGCTTATCACAAAGCCCATATGCCATATAGTCATTTGTGCAGACTACTCCCTGCGGTATACGACGCTCTCCGGAAATATACTTTTGAGCCAGTTCTTCTCCGGTGTTTATCCAGAAGTTTCCGAATACAACTTTACTTTTATCAAATTTTATACCATGTTTTTCTAAAGAAGTTTTATAACCTCTTACTCTTTCACGAGATACTCCCTCTTCATCGGGGCCTGTAAGAATATCAATATCATAAAATCCATGTACTTCGATAAAATGGTCTGTTACTTTTTCAATATCTGTTGCAGTATCGTTATCTATACATGATACACCGGATATTTTTGTACCTATATATACAACAGGTATATAGGAAACAGTATCAAGCATACTGACTATATTATTTCTGAGTTCATCACTTAGCAATACATCTGTATCAACAATAATTCCATCTGGTTCTGACGATTTGATAAGATTGTATATGCCATTTTCAAGAGAAAAAAATTTATTGTACTCAGATGTATTATATATATTTGACACTACTGCTATATCTATATCCATTTCTGATGCCTGCTTTGAGATCCCTTTTATCAGTTCACTTTGCTCACTGTTGTCGGGTCTTGCAGTAATAAGGTAAAACAGCATTCTTTTTTTATTCATCTTGTCCCTCCTGTACAAAATACCGATAAGTATATTATAACACCTATAAAACATGAGTTCAATTATTATTCTTCATTTTTTACACCAAAAAATCATAATTAGGGTTGAATGACTGTTTGGGTTGTATTATACTTTAAGTGTAAAGTTAAATTTGTATAAGTGTATAAGGAGTGTTTATATGAACAAAGTCAGATGTGTTACATTTATTACTTCAATCGCAATGCTCGCAGGAGCAACAATCTTTTCATATCCTGCAGATGTATCAGCACAAAATTCACAACAGGATATGCGTGATATAACAACTATGGAACTTGTAAAAGACATGGGTGTTGGTATCAATCTCGGAAACACGCTCGAATCATGCGGTGACTGGATCGCACAGTGGACGGACAATTCACAGAAAGCATACGAAACTGCATGGGGTAGCCCTGTTATAACAAAAGAAATCATTCAGGGATATGCCGATGAAGGTTTTGGAGTACTAAGAATCCCTGTTGCCTGGTCAAATCGTATGTCTGATGACGGCACATATACAATAGACAAAGATGTTATGGAAAGAGTAACCGAAATTGTAGACTGGACAATTGACGCCGGAATGTATGCTATCATAAATATTCACTGGGATAACGGCTGGGTAAATACATTCCCCGAAACAAAAGAAGAATCAATGAAACGCTATACTGTTATGTGGGAACAGATAAGTGACAACTTCAAAGACTATAATGATTATCTCATGTTTGAATCCCAGAACGAAGAACTTGGCTGGGATACCCTCTGGAACAGATGGGGCGGTCCTGAAGGAAAAGACGAATCCTATGCTCTTGTCAATGAAATAAATCAGGTGTTTGTTGATACAATAAGAAAAAGCGGTGGAAACAACGATGAAAGACACCTTCTTATTTCAGGATACAACACTGATATAAGCTGTACTTGTGACTCATACTTTGAAATGCCTTCTGACCCTGCTGACAGATGCGCTTTATCTGTACACTACTATACTCCGGCAGGATTTGCAATACTTACAGAAGATGCTGACTGGGGTAAGGCTATGTATTCATGGGGTACAGACGCAGATTACGCAGAGCTTAACAAATATCTTGATATGCTTGAAGACACCTTTATTGATAAGGATATTCCGGTTATCATCGGTGAATACGGTTGTCCTGTTGAAAACAAAGACCCTGATTCTATTGTAAAATATCTTACAGCTGTATGCGAAGGTGCTTTTACAAGAGATATATGTCCTGTAATGTGGGACGTAACAGATGCACAATATGACCGTACTGCGTGCAAACTTAAAAACGACCAGATAAGAACCAACTTTCAGAAGATTTCAGGATTTGACGGCTCTGATAATAAAAACGATAATGATACAACCACTCCCGGAACTGATATTCCGTCAACTCAGAAAATATACGGTGACTTTAATGCAGACGGAAAAGCTGAACTTACAGACCTTACAATTTTCAGCCTTATGCTTTTAGGCGATTCCACTTTTACAGATGAACAGAACGCAGTTTCAGACCTTAACGGTGACGGAAACGTAAACATTGCAGACCTTGCACATTTCAAACAGTTTATCTCAAAAGACGATGTGGTTCTCGGACCTCAGAAATAATATTTAAAAATGAAAAAACGCAGAAACCTCAAAAATTTCTGCGTTTTTTGTTTTTATATATTTTCATTTCTTAACTCGTCTACACAGTTTTCATTTTTAATACGTTTTCTTGAATAAAACATCGGTAAAAATACTACAGGAAAAATTCCGATACATACACCGATGATACTTTTGAGCGGAATATAAAAACTTACATCATAACCTGCTCCGCTTACAATATAAATTACATATGTAATCGCAACCGATATCGGAAGTCCTATAATGAGTGATTTTACACCATAAAAAATACATTCATAATTAAGTATTTTTCCAAGTCCTCTGTCGGAAAGACCGACAGATTTTAGCATAGCATACTCTCTGCGACGGAGATTTACGTTTGTCGTAATAGTATTAAATACATTTGCAACAGATATAAGCGTTATTATAATTATAAATCCGTAGCAAAGAATCTCTACCACGCTTATAAGGCAATTTATACGTACTGCATCTTTTTTAACCCATATCAATTCTTCCAGAACTTCTGTATCAGGCGCAATATCACGAACAAAATTTATAGCCTCATCTAAAACTTTTATCATATCATCTATATCTGCATTTTTCATATCCTCATAATCAAAGAAAGAACCAAGAACGTTAAGCTCACCATATGTATCAAAATCTTCTTTACAATCCTCTCTTTCAAATATATATGTAGGCGGAGTAGCTACGATATCATTCAGATATGAAACAAACGATGAAGATGACACAAATAAAATTATGCTCATACTAAGCGACATTACAACTATACGATAACGCTTTCGGTTTCGTCTGAAATTCTTCAGTGCCATCATTGCGCTGAAACTAAAATGCTTCTTTGAAAAAGCCGTGGTTTTTATTTTTTTGTTACTTGACTTTATATCATTTGTTCCGCGTATAGATGCGATAGGGTCGGCTTTTACCGCTCTTACTGCCGGAAGTATTACCGATATCATTATCGTGATGATACTGAGAAGAACAGATATCAGTATTATATAAGGATTAAAAACAAAATTTATCGTACCGCGTATATTTAAATATTCTTCCGATAGTCCTTCCTTTAACATATCTTTTATCATATACAGCACTGTTGCACTTCCGCCACAACCTATCAGTATTCCGGGTAAAACAGAAATCATATTCAGCACAAAAGCTTCAAAAAATACTGTATATCTTATCTGTCTGCCGGTCGCTCCGACTGACCTGAGCATGCCGTATTGTTTTATTCTTTCTGTAACGGAAATCGCAAATGCGTTGTATATCAAAGAAACTGAACCAAAACATATAAGAGATATCAGAATAATTGTCATTCCGTATACAGTAGTCTGCACTCCTCTATCAATCGTATACTCAGAATCTTTCTTTTCAAAATTTTTATCATCACCTGTTCTTTTTTCATATTCTGAAATATTCTTTTTATTTACAAGTGAGATATACATATCATTTGTGCCGTTTCCCTGTTCTCCTTTGGTATATGCATTTATAAACAGATATTTATCTTCAAGATCAACAAATTCGTCGTGATATCCATAAAATAATCCAACAACAGTATATGTTTTTTCTGTAAAGTCACCTGAGTCTTTATTGCCTGAAACTACATCATTTTTCTGACCGATACACAACTTAATCTTGTCACCTACATCAAAAATATCTTTAAAAAATACTTCTGATAATATTATTTCATCATTTTTCTGAGGCATTCTCCCGCTTATAATATTTATAGCTGTCATACTTTCAAAATTATCATCTATTGATTTTAACAGATGATATCGGGATACCTTTGAATGATTTTCATCTACTTTAGCATATCCGATATGTTCAAGAACAGAAAATTCATTTACTTCCTTATCATCTATAATTTCTTTGACCTGATGTTCTGTTATACAGTTATGTACCCCATGATATTTTCCGTAAATGCTGTCATTTATGATCTCTACATATTTTATTCCGCTGTAGGCACATTCTAAAACTGCTGTAAACAAAGCAATTGATAAGGTTATTCCGATAATCGTGACAAGTGTACGGGTTTTATTTGCTACAAGTGACTTCAAAGTAAATTTTGAAAAGACACTCATTATTTACGTATACCTCCCACTACTTCATCTCTTACTATATGACCGTCTTCTATCGCAATTATTCTGTCAGCCTGCAAAGCGATATTTTCATCATGAGTTATAACTATAAGAGTCTGATTATACTTTTTGTTTGACATTTTGAGAAGGTCGACTATTTCCTGACTGTTTTTTGAATCAAGGTTTCCTGTAGGTTCATCTGCGAGAACGACAGCAGGAGCATTCATAAGTGCTCTGCCTATAGACACTCTCTGTTGCTGACCACCTGACAACTGATTCGGAAGATGTTTTTCTCTGCCCTTGAGACCTAATATATCAAGAAGTTCTTCAAGACGTTGCTCATTTACTTTCTGACCGTCCATAAGCAGTGGAAGTGTCATATTTTCTGTTACATTCAAAACAGGTATGAGATTGTAAAACTGATAAATAAGTCCCACCTGTCTGCGTCTGAATACTGCAAGCTGTTCATCGTTATTTGCATAAACATCACTGCCGTCCATAAATACTTTACCGCTTGTCGGTTTGTCAACGCCTCCTAAAATATGAAGAAGTGTTGATTTTCCCGAACCTGACGGACCTATTATGGCTACAAATTCACCTTTATTAACTGAAAATGAAACATTGTCGAGAGCCTTTACTTCATTTTCATCTTTACCATATGTCTTGCATAAATTTTCAACTTTTAAAATTTCCATTGTATTCATACTCCTTATGAGATATTTTATATTTTTTCTATGATTATATTTTACTATATCAAAGTGACATACCGGTGACTCAAAAATAACAAAAACGTCACTTTTGAATTTATGGCAATAAAAATCCTTATGCAGTCAAGTTACTGCACAAGGATGTTTTATATATGACTGTTACACTGTACACTTATAAAATCTCATAATAAATCTTGCTCCGCCTGTTGAGATATTTTCGGCACGTATAGTACCGTTCTGGGCTGAAACAATCATTCTGGCAAGCGCAAGACCTATTCCGTAACTGTTGTCATCCTGTTTTCCGCTTCTGTAAAAACGTTCAAATATATGAGGAAGGTCTTCTTTTTGTATACCTGTTCCGTTGTCACTTATAATTATTTCGGTGTACAAAACATTTTCGTTTGCCTCTATTTTTATCGTACCGCCTTCATCGGTGTGTTCCATGCAGTTTTTGACTATATTTACTATAGCTTCGCTAGTCCAGTGAATATCACCATAAAAGTTGCCGTCAGAGGTTATTTCAAGTTTCTGATTTCTGAGTTCTATCGGTACAAGTATAGGAGAAACCGATTTTTTTATAAATTCCTCCATCGATATTTCTTGTTTCTTAAACTCTATCGTACCTGCATCAAGCTTTGATATTTTCAAAAGTGATACTATAAGCCATTCCATTCTTGAAAGCAGGCTGTAAAGGTCTCTTGAAAGTTTTTCACGACGTTCATCGGAAATATCAGGTTCTGAAATAAACGAAACCAGCAGATTTACAGATGTAAGAGGTGTGCGTATCTGATGTGAAATATCTGCAATTGAATCTGCAAGAAATATTTTATCATTCTGCAGAGTATGCTGTTGCTCACGAAGTCGTACAACAAGTTTGTGAATCTCACTTTGCAGTATACCAAGTTCTCCTTCCGAATAATTTTCTATAGAAATCTTATCATCACCATGAAGTACATTATTTATGCTCTCAGAAAGATATGATATTTTCTTGTATCGTTTTTTCTCAGATACAAGATAAACTGTTACAAATGAAATAAACAAAAAGAAAACCAGAACGCCAAAACGCATTTCCATAAAAAATGCAACAGCTACTGCAACAACACCAATAATACTCAATGCCAGAAGTGTCTTTGATATTTCAGGATTTTTTAATATTTTCATTACTTAATCCACCTTATAACCAATACCTCGTACTGTTTTTATTATCTCAGGGTGCTGTGCATCATTTTCAATTTTCTCACGAAGTCTTTTTATATAAACCGTAAGAGTATTATCATTTACAAATTCTCCGGCAATATCCCATATAGATTCAAGTAGCTTGGTTCTTGACATAACAACTCCCCTGTTATTGATAAAAACAAGGAGAAGTCTGTATTCGAGAGCGGACAAATAAAGATCGTTACCGTTTTTGGTTGCAGTTCCCTTTACTGTATCGACAGTAATATCTGAAAGTTTTACAGTTGATGAAGCACCACCTGTAAGACGTATTATATTTTTTATTCTTGTTACCAGTTCACGCGGTCTGAAAGGTTTTGAGATATAGTCATCTGCACCAAGGTCAAATCCTGCAACTGTACTGTATTCGTCACCTGATGCAGTAAGAAATATAACAGGGATATTATATCCGGACTTTATAGCAGAACAGACAGAAAAACCATTTCCGTCAGAAAGTGAAACGTCAAGCAGAACAAGATCAAAACTTTCACTTTCTATAAGTTCAAGTGCGCCTGATTGTCCTGACGTATTTTTTACTTCAAATCCTTCCTTGGATAAAAATTCGGTAAGATTTTCGACTATTAGTTTGTCATCTTCAACAAGCAGAATTTTTGTCATAGTATTCTCCTAAAATAAAAATTATATTTCTATCTGTTGTTCTCCCATCTCTGCAACCTGTTCATCGAAAATATGTACTTCTACTCCGTTTTCTGTATCCCATGAACATTCAAATGTCAAAAATACAGCACGTTCGTCAAATGCATCTGACTCAGGTACAAAAACACCTGAAAGTTCTATCATAGTCTTAAACTCATTTATATCCAAAACTTCCGGAAAGAACTTATTTTTCTTCTTATCAAATCCACGCTCAGCTCTTATTTCCTTATAATATTCAAAAAGTTCTGCCACTGTATCTTCAAAAATTGCATGGCTCTTTTCAAGAAACTTTTTAAAAGCTTCTTCCTGCTTTGAATCTGTTTTTCCATCATCTTCTGTTACAACAAGCAAAGGCACTACTACAGTATTTCCGCAAAATTCAAGAGAAACACTGCCAAAGCTACCCATATCATCGTCATATGTAAGATCATTGAAAACTTCAACTGACATATATAATTTCCTCCTTATCAGTCAGCCCACGGGCAATATATTTCTGTTATTCCATCTTCAATAAGATAACACATTTCCTTGTGTTCGTCTATATTATCGGCAATCTTTTCAACGCTTAATTTAAGATATCGTATCTCCGCATTTGAAAGGAGTTCGCCTTTTGTAGTATACAATTCCGCTTTGGCAATAAGGAACTTTGATGTTTCCTTTTCTACTATCGCTCTTGCAAGCAAATCCTCATTGTACGGAACAGGTTTTCTGAACTTTATTTCCATAGACATTGTAACACCAAACGTATTTTCATCTTTATCTACCCACAAAGCACGAAGACCTATCTCGTCCATCATAGTCGCCGTAAGTCCTCCATGAACTCTCTGAGGAAAACTCTGATGTTCCTCACGAAACTGAAAAGGACACACTACACTGCCATCTTCCATGTTATAAAACTGCGCCTTCAATCCCACCGGATTATCCATTCCGCATATTATGCACATTCTGCTGTTTCTTTGTTTTTTTATTACTTTCATTTTTTATGCCTTTCGTAAATTAATGTTGATTATATTTTGATATTTTATGTTTGTTGGTGATGCATAGAGGTTACCTTACAATCAGGACAAATCTCTATATAAAGCGTTCCCTCCAGATAATCATTCATTATACTTTCCCAACTTAGCTGTGCCATATATCGCATTGGCTTACCACAATCAGGACACATAGTAATATTGCAATCCTGAATCCAGTGTGCAAACCCACCAATTGTACTGATTTCCCAATCATCTGCACCATAAAATAAAGGTTTTTCTTTTTCACTTAACACCATACCATTATTTAAAAGATTATCGTAATCTTTACTTTCCATATAATTTTCTTCATTCTCCGACAGAGAATCATAAGGAAAACACGCACTGCTCTTACCATCAAGTTCAAATCTACTATAAGCATGTGAAGTATACATTACACAACTCGGACAACATGTTGCCGTTACTGTGCCGTCTACTTCAAGAAAAGATAATCTTTTATCTTTTCCATCAACGCTTAAAATATCAACCAATCTACCACTACAATGCGGACAGGTATCATTTCTGAGCTTACCAATGGTTATCGCTTTGTCTGAACTATTCTTTTTTTCGATGCTATAGCATCTGTTGTAATTTATAAGCTGTCGTTTACCTGATTTGTCAAAAGTCCAGCCACCATCATACGCATAAATATCCGTATCAACATACAAATCTTTTCTCCAGCTTTTCGGATTTTTCTTTAATTCATAAAAAGTTTCAAGAACTTTATTATCCCCCTGCATCGCAAGACAACACAAAATATTTGATGCTTCCTGTGAATTTTCTGTAGCCATAAGATATTCTATCAATTTATCACGCACATCTTCCGGAGCATGATAATAAATTTCAGACGGAGTAAATATTTTTCTCTCTACTGCCATTCTCTGAAGATTTTCAGAAATCACATTATGATAAGATAAACAATCCCAGAAATATTTATATGCAGGGTTATCTGAATTTTCAAGTTCACGCAAATGTTCAACCAGATAGTTTTTCCTTTCTGCTATTTGATTATCAGTTAAATTCAATGCTTCATTGCGTTCTTTTTCCGATTTACATTTCCAGCACAATCCTTCATATCCTATTTCTCTGTTACAAACAGGACAATTATAATCCAATGCCATTTATTCCTCCGTAATAATTTATATTGAATATCAAAATAAATTTGACATTCACTACATATTTCAAACTGTAGCTTCCACAATAATCTTGCCATTACATTCGATAGTCTTTACACCTGTATTTTTATTTTTCAAAAAACTGAACGTAACAAGGTAACCTTTATCAAGATGATAACTTTCCAGATACTCCGATAATTGTTGTTCACCTTTTGTATTGTACTCGTCTCCGTACCAGATTTTCAGTTCGATTATATACTGTTCTCCGCAATAATCAACCACTATGTCTGTTCGTCTGTGATCTCGTGTCTGTGCTTCAATATAATAATTTCCTACTCCGTTTATTATCGGTCTTAAATACAATAAAAATAATTTTCTTCCGTCTTCTTCTTTGAATTTATCTGTCTGACTTCCGTAAATATCATTGTAATGCACAACAAATCTTTCAAGTATTTTCTCCATATCAAGATGATTTCCGACAACAAACTGTGTTTTTTCATTCATTCCCTTTATAAAAATAGGACTTTGTGTTTTTTCTCTTGTTACAAACCAGTTATAGATTCTGACTTCAAAAATTCGATTGGCTACTGCTACAAATCCATTTTCATTTTTTACAAATCCATACATCATTGCACTGTCTATTGCCGAATCATCGGGATTATACGGAACTCTGTAACCATTGAACAATATTCCGTATATCAATTCACAAAGTTGCTCATTATCTTCTAGTTTATTTATAAGCGACTCAAACAATGGATTTTTCTGAATAAGTATTTCTCTGTTTGCGTACAGAACACCTTGTTTTGTCCAGTCTGATTTTTTGTCCATAAGAGCACACATATTTGAAACAAGCACCGGATATCCTGATGTGTAGTCGTAGATCAGCTGTGATATTTTTTCGATATCCATTCCGGTACTATTGTCTTTTTCATATTCACTCAACATCGTCGCAATATCTTCGGGAGAAAAACTCATTTCTACTTCAAAAGCCGATGCTATGTTCCACGGACTATTGTGTTTATGTTCTGCGTCAGGTCGTATTTTCTGCCTGAGATTTCGTATATCATGCACTCCTGCCAGTATTACCGACTGAAATGTTGCTGTTTCTTCCCTGTCAAGATAATATCCTCTGAGCTGTGCTAAAAAATCAAGAAACACCTGATTATTTGATGCCTGGTCTACTTCATCTATGATCAAAACTACAGGTACTTCAGAATTCTTACATATCTGACTTAATTTCTTAAAAAGTTCAACCATGTCAGAAATACCATCAAAATCACATTCTGTTTTACCAACATTTTCTGATTTTTGACAGTTTTTGAATATCTCTGAAAAAGCTTTGCCAAACGTCTTTACAAATCTCTCTTCATCTGCAAAACTTGAATTGCTCATCTGTTTTTGAAAATCCATACTTACTACTGTATATTCAGATGAAAGATACTTTTTCAATGCTTTCAGTATCGTTGTTTTTCCGTATTGTCTTCCCTTATTAATACAAAAATACTGCTCACTGTCCACCATTTTCCTTATTGCTTCAAGTCTTGAATCAAGATTTACCATATAATGATATTTTGGAATACACGCACCTGTTATATTAAACTTCTTTTCCAATGCTACTCACCGCCTTGTATCTCAGATTATTACTTCTCAATTAACAACAAGCCACTCATCTACAGTTCGGCTCTCACTTGAAATATTGACACCTATCTTATGAACAGTTCGTTTATCATTAAGATACGGTACTGCATACTGTTGCTGTTCAATCTGCATGAGTGCTTCCTTTGCACTTCCATCAAGTTTAAATTCAAATATAAAAATATCATTATCTGTTTCAATAATTATATCCGCTCTGCCTTTACTGTTCTGCTTTTCTATAAGCGTTGTATAGCAACCAAGCAACCGATTTATTATATAAAACGTATATGAAAAATGCGTTTCAAAGTCTTTGGCACGTTCATCTTTATTGGCTTCATACGGTATTGATGCAAGAAATGACGTAAATGCGTCCCTTACTCCGTCAAGGTCACACTCTCTTAGCATATCGTCCATTTCAAGAATCCAGTTATCATTGTCTTCTGACGGCTTATGAAAATAGCTGTTTCCTATAAGACTTACAAATCCTTTTCTTACTTCATCATTCGGATAATCAAGTTTATACACTCTGCGACGGCTGTCATATCCTTTTATTGTGAGATATCCACTCTGATACAGCATTGCAAGAGGTTCTTCTTTGTCCGCTCTGTAATCTACAAAATACTTTCTTGCATATGACCTGCCGATCAGTTTCTGCATATTTACTTTATGACCTTCCATCAGCTTTTCAAGATATGTCGGTGTTCCGGATTCGTACCAGTAATCTTCGGTTTCCATTTTATCAAAAGCTTTTATTAGGCTAAATGGATTGTATATATCAAGTTTTAGATTTTTGCTAAAATGATATCCGTCATACTGTTTTTTCAGTATATTTTTCACTTCTTGAGCGGTACATTCCATATTATCTGCCAGTTCCTTTATCGGATTAGCAAAATATGAGTATAATTCGTCTTCTGTTATTCCGCATATTGCGTCATATCTGCTGTCCATACTTATATCATCGGGCTGATTAAATCCCGAAAACACCGATACCTGACTGAATTTTGTCACTCCTGTAAGAAATACAAACCGAAGATGTGCGTCTGCCGATTTAAATGTTCCGTAAAATCCTTTTAAAGTATTTCGATTTTTCTCTTCAAGTTCTGTCCCGAGTACGTCTAACATTGGTTTGTCGTATTCGTCTATCAGAACTACTACTTTATGTTTTGCTTTCTGCTCTGCTGTTTCTATAACATTTTTAAAACGGTCACTTAAAGTTTTTGGAATATAATTTATATTATATTTCTTTTCCCATATTCTAAGCATATTTTCAAGCTTATTCTGAAGTTCATCAGGATCTAAAAAATTACCATCTGCAAAATCTATTCTAAGTACAGGATATTCTGTCCAGTCTTTTTCCAGGTCTTCTATTTTAAGCCCTTTAAACAGTTCCTTTTTCCCCGAAAAATATGCATCAAGAGTACTTATAAGCAGTGATTTTCCAAATCTTCTCGGTCTTGAAAGAAAACATATATGCCTGCTTGCAAGATCATATACCAGATCTGTTTTATCTACATATACATATTTTCCGTTTATTATTTCTTCAAATGTCTGTACTCCTATAGGATATCGCATTTTTTAGTTTTCCTCCATTCCGTTTATTTTTAAATCATTCTGCCACAAGCCATTCATCTACAGTTCGGCTCTCACTTGAAATATTAACACCTATCTTATGAACCGGTCGTTTATCATTAAGATACGGTACTGAATACTGTTGCTGTTCGATTTGCATGAGTGCTTCCTTTGCACTTCCATCAAGTTTAAATTCAAATATAAAAATATCATTATCTGTTTCAATAATTATATCCGCTCTGCCTTTACTGTTTTGCTTTTCTATAAGCGTTGTATAACACCCAAGCAACCGATTTATTATATAAAACGTATATGAAAAATGTGTTTCAAAGTCTTTGGCTCGTTCATCTTTATTGGCTTCATACGGTATTGATGCAAGAAATGATGTAAATGCATCCCTTACTCCATCAAGGTCACATCGTTTTAGCATACGGTCTAGATTTTTTATCCAGTTATCCGGTTGTTCTTCTGTTTTTCCAAAAAAGCTGTTTGCTGTCAATGTAACAAATCCTTTTCGTACTTCATTGTTTGGAAAATCAAGAAAATATTCATTATATTCCTTATCATATCCCTTTATTGTGAGATATCCACTCTGATACAGCATTGCAAGCGGGTCTTCTTTATCGGCTCTGTAATCTATAAAATATTTTCTTTCATATGACCTGCCGATCAGTTTCTGCATATTTACTTTATGACCTTCCATCAGCTTTTCAAGATATGTCGGTGTTCCTGATTCGTACCAGTAATCTTCGGTTTCCATTTTATCAAAAGCTTTTATTAGGCTAAATGGATTGTATATATCAAGTTTTAGATTTTTGCTAAAATGATATCCGTCATACTGTTTTTTCAGTATATTTTTCACTTCTTGAGCGGTACATTCCATATTATCTGCCAGTTCCTTTATTGGCTTGGCAAAATATGAGTACAATTCATCTTCTGTTATTCCGCATATTGCGTCATATCTGCTGTCCATACTTATATCATCGGGCTGATTAAATCCCGAAAATACCGATACCTGACTGAATTTTGTCACTCCTGTAAGAAATACAAACCGAAGATGTGCATCTGCCGATTTAAATGTTCCGTAAAATCCTTTTAAGGTATTTCGATTTTTCTCTTCTAATTCTGTTCCAAGTACGTCTAACATTGGTTTGTCGTATTCGTCTATCAGAACTACTACTTTATGCTTTGCTTTCTGTTCTGCTGTTTCTATAACATTTTTAAAACGGTCACTTAAAGTTTTCGGAATATAATTTATATTATATTTCTTTTCCCATATTCTAAGCATATTTTCAAGCTTATTCTGTAGTTCATCAGGATCCGAAAAATCACCATCTGCAAAATCTATTCTAAGTACAGGATATTCTGTCCAGTCTTTTTCCAGGTCTTCTATTTTCAGTCCTTTAAACAGTTCCTTTTCCCCCGAAAAATATGCATCAAGAGTACTTATCAGCAGTGATTTTCCAAATCTTCTCGGTCTTGAAAGAAAACATATATGCCTGCTTGCAAGATCATATACCAGATCTGTTTTATCTACATATACATATTTTCCGTTTATCATTTCTTCAAATGTCTGTACTCCTATAGGATATCGCATTTTTTAGTTTTCCTCCATTCCGTTTATTTTTAAATCATTCTGCCACAAGCCATTCATCTACAGTTCGGCTCTCACTTGAAATATTAACACCTATCTTATGAACAGTCCGTTTATCATTAAGATACGGTACTGCATACTGTTGCTGTTCAATCTGCATGAGTGCCTCTTTTGCACTACCATCGAGTTTAAATTCAAATATAAAAATATCATTATCTGTTTCAATAATTATATCCGCTCTGCCTTTACTGTTCTGCTTTTCTATAAGCGTTGTATAACAACCAAGCAACCGATTTATTATATAAAACGTATATGAAAAATGCGTTTCAAAGTCTTTGGCACGTTCATCTTTATTGGCTTCATACGGTATTGATGCAAGAAATGACGTAAATGCGTCCCTTACTCCGTCAAGGTCACACTCTCTTAGCATATCGTCCATTTCAAGAATCCAGTTATCGTTGTCTTCTGACGGCTTGTGAAAATAGCTGTTTCCTATAAGGCTTACAAATCCTTTTCTTACTTCATCATTTGGATAATCAAGTTTATAAACACTACGACGGCTGTCATATCCTTTTATTGTGAGATATCCGCTCTGATACAGCATTGCAAGAGGTTCTTCTTTGTCCGCTCTGTAATCTACAAAATACTTTCTTGCATATGACCTGCCGATCAGTTTCTGCATATTTACCTTATGCCCTTCCATCAGCTTTTCAAGATATGTCGGTGTTCCGGATTCGTACCAGTAATCTTCGGTTTTCATCGAATCAAACGCATTTAATATACTGAAAGGATTGTATATATCAGTTTTCAGATTTTCGCTGAAATGATACCCATCATACTGTTTTTTCAGTATATTTTTCACTTCTTGAGCGGTACATTCCATCTTATCTGCCAATTCCTTTATTGGATCGGCAAAATACGAGTACAATTCATCTTCTGTTATTCCGCATATAGCATCATATCTGCTGTCCATACTTATATCTTTTGGCTGATTAAATCCCGAAAATACCGATACCTGACTGAATTTTGTCACTCCTGTAAGAAATACAAATCGAAGATGTGCGTCTGCCGATTTAAATGTTCCGTAAAATCCTTTTAAGGTATTTCGATTTTTCTCTTCAAGTTCTGTCCCGAGTACGTCTAACATTGGTTTGTCGTATTCGTCTATCAGAACTACTACTTTATGTTTTGCTTTCTGTTCTGCAGTTTCTATAACATTTTTAAAACGGTCACTTAAAGTTTTCGGAATATAATTTATATTATATTTCTTTTCCCATATTCTAAGCATATTTTCAAGCTTATTCTGAAGTTCATCAGGATCTGAAAAATTACCATCTGCAAAATCTATTCTAAGCACAGGATATTCTGCCCAGTCCTTTTCAAGTTCTTCTATTTTAAGCCCTTTAAACAGTTCCTTTTTCCCCGAAAAATATGCATCAAGAGTACTTATCAGCAGTGATTTTCCAAATCTTCTCGGTCTTGAAAGAAAACATATATGCCTGCTTGCAAGATCATATACCAGATCTGTTTTATCTACATATACATATTTTCCGTTTATCATTTCTTCAAACGTCTGTACTCCTATAGGATATCGCATTTTTTAGTTTTCCTCCATTCCGTTTATTTTTAAATCATTCTGCCACTAGCCATTCATCTACAGTTCGGCTCTCACTTGAAATATTAACACCTATCTTATGAACCGGTCGTTTATCATTAAGATACGGTACTGAATACTGTTGCTGTTCAATCTGCATGAGTGCCTCTTTTGCACTACCATCGAGTTTAAATTCAAATATAAAAATATCATTATCTGTTTCAATAATTATATCCGCTCTGCCTTTACTGTTTTGCTTTTCTATAAGCGTTGTGTAACACCCAAGCAACCGATTTATTATATAAAACGTATATGAAAAATGTGTTTCAAAGTCTTTGGCACGTTCATCTTTATTGGCTTCATACGGTATTGATGCAAGAAATGATGTAAATGCATCCCTTACTCCGTCAAGGTTACATCGTTTTAGCATACGGTCTAGATTTTTTATCCAGTTATCCGGTTGTTCTTCTGTTTTTCCAAAAAAGCTGTTTGCTGTCAGTGTAACAAATCCTTTTCGTACTTCATTGTTTGGAAAATCAAGAAAATATTCATTATATTCCTTATCATATCCCTTTATTGTGAGATATCCGCTTTGATACAGCATCGCAAGCGGATCTTCTTTATCGGCTCTGTAATCTATAAAATATTTTCTTTCATATGACCTGCCGATCAGTTTCTGCATATTTACCTTATGCCCTTCCATCAACTTTTCAAGATATGTCGGTGTTCCGGATTCGTACCAGTAATCTTCGGTTTTCATCGAATCAAACGCATTTAATATACTGAAAGGATTGTATATATCAGTTTTCAGATTTTCACTGAAATGATACCCATCATACTGTTTTTTCAGTATATTTTTCACTTCTTGAGCGGTACATTCCATCTTATCTGCCAATTCCTTTATTGGATTGGCAAAATACGAGTACAATTCATCTTCTGTTATTCCGCATATTGCATCATATCTGCTGTCCATACTTATATCTTTTGGCTGATTAAATCCCGAAAATACCGATACCTGACTGAATTTTGTCACTCCTGTAAGAAATACAAATCGAAGATGTGCATCTGCCGATTTAAATGTTCCGTAAAATCCTTTTAAGGTATTTCGATTTTTCTCTTCAAGTTCTGTTCCGAGTACGTCTAACATTGGTTTGTCGTATTCGTCTATCAAAACTACTACTTTATGCTTTGCTTTCTGTTCTGCTGTTTCTATAACATTTTTAAAACGGTCACTTAAAGTTTTCGGAATATAATTTATATTATATTTCTTTTCCCATATTCTAAGCATATTTTCAAGCTTATTCTGTAGTTCATCAGGATCCGAAAAATCACCATCTGCAAAATCTATTCTAAGTACAGGATATTCTGTCCAGTCTTTTTCCAGGTCTTCTATTTTCAGTCCTTTAAACAGTTCCTTTTCCCCCGAAAAATATGCATCAAGAGTACTTATCAGCAGTGATTTTCCAAATCTTCTCGGTCTTGAAAGAAAACATATATGCCTGCTTGCAAGATCATATACCAGATCTGTTTTATCTACATATACATATTTTCCGTTTATCATCTCTTCAAACGTCTGTACTCCTATAGGATAACGTATTATGCTATTCTCCACTATTATCACCGCCTTTGTATCTCAGATTATTGTTACTTTTGTCTTTTATATTATACATTATTTTTCTATAATTTGCAACCGGAACTCGATTTTACTCATGATGTATTTCCAAAGAAAGCTTTACAAAAAACCTGTATCGTTTGCCTTGATTATGTATGGCATATATGATACAGGTTTTTATTTTACATTATTTCATTAAGGTAAAGCGTAACTTTATTTTGTATATTTTTTGCTGTTTCTTCTGCACTCTGACCGTCATTAAAGAATATGTCTGTCTGTTCTTTTATTATCTTTCTGACAGATGAATCTGATAATGTTGTTTTTGAAACAGATGATATAAGAGAAAGAATTTTATCTGTTTTGTCATTCATTCCTTCTATATCGCCTGCAAGCATATCAAAAACAGATTTTTTTATCGGAAAACTGTCCTGATATGAATATGTCTTACAACCATTTAGTTGGCTCTGCTGTGAAAGAAGATAACGGATAAACTCCATTGTCCCCTCCTTTTTCTGCGATTTTGAAAATACAGATACAGTATAATTAGAAGAAACTGCCACACTATCTGAAGAATCAGAAGGCAATCCGATAAAACCGGGTTCTGATTCAAAGTTATCATAAAGATAATTTAAGTAGTCAAAATTCGATATTTTTTCTAACTGAAGAAGACAATGTTCTTTAGCTATTCTGAATGTATATTTGTAGCCTTCATCATCATTTAAAAATATCTTTTTATTAAAATCTTCAAGTGTCATTCCATAACTTTTGATAAACTCCAGCAATGATATAAAATTTTCATTTTCAAAATTACATACACCTTTTTCAAAATCAATATATTCTGATATATTATAATAGATAAGGTATGCAACAAGTTCATCATAATAAGAATTATAAAATATTTTTTCACCGTTATTAAGATTGAAAAACTTATCAAAACTTATTCCCTTTTTATCTCCAAGCAATGATTGTTTTCCTGAAAGACAATTTAATGAAAAATTAAGTGGAATCGCATACTGTTTTCCGTTAAACTTGTATGCATCTAAAATTTCTTCAAAATAATCTTCCCTTTTTACTTCATGATTTTCAAACACAATGTCAAGTTCTTCAAATACGTTCATATTAATATATTTTATCATATCAAAATCAGATGCAAAAATAATCATATCCGGTGTATTTCCTTTTATTATCTCCTGATCTAAGGAAGAAACGCCCGAATCACAAAAGAAACCTGCTCCATGTTCTGAATATTTGCTCAAATCATTTATATGTATCCTGTAACAGTCATTTGATTTATTAAATTCAGTGATGACATTATGAATATCACTGTTTACAAAATTTCCGGCAAGTTCTATCACCTGACGTTTCTGAATACTTTTAAGTGTTTCCTCACTTACTCTTATTATAAGTTTGATATTTTCTCTATTAGTATAATCATAATAATATCTGTAAACTATAGTATCATTATCAAATACACAAACTTGTTCACAACGTTCTTCTATATCCGAATCAACCCAGTTTATTATTTCTTTTATAGTATTATTTTTTATACTGTAACCATACACACCATCATCAAAGATAAAACACACATCATATTTTCCGAAGCCTTCGCATATACTTTTAATTCTGTAGTCAAGCTTATATATCTCAGTCAGCTTATTTTTTTCAAAATCAATCTTACTAAGTGAAGTTCCATGACCTGAACCATTTACAACTACATAACATTCACCATTTGAATCAAAAAGTAAAGTATCCGGCTCTACACTGATTTCTCCTTTTTTCACACCGTCAGGAGTGTAAAGTGCAATACCGTTACCAAACTGATATAGTGCTATATTTCCGTATTTATCAACTGAAAAACTCTCACTGTATCCTTCACCTGTATAAGTACGTTTTACTATATTAAAATTTTTATCAAGTTCTACTACATAGTTTGATACATCATCTTTCTCAGAAGAATATATACTCTCAAGTACATATACACCTTTGTTTTCAGATGTTTTAATTTTACTTATCGCACCGTCTGATTTATAATAATTCCTGATATCGCCATTAAGATCGGACTCACATAAAAATACACCGCTTTCCATATCGCTTAAATCACAACCAGACGCTAAAAGTAAATTTTCGCATACAGCAACAGAGTTATATTCCAGATTTTCATTTCCATATTTATCAAGATTTGCAACAACAATATTTTCTTCTTCTTCAAATCTGTATCCGAAAATTATTCCCTCTGATATATATGCAAAATCATATTCTTCAGTCTTACTGCTATCCACCATCATCAGGCATAACGATGTCTGCTCACCTTTCAGCTCTGCTTCATACCTTTGGGAGATCTCACCTGTATCAGCATCAAACACATTAAAATTATAAATATTTCCTGCTTCTTCTAAATGAGTATAAATAACCGGAGAACCATTTCTGTCAATAAACGCACCATATAACACACCTTCCATATCAGCTGTCACATTCTCTTTTTCAAATAAAAGACTTCCGTCACTATTATATTTATACATATTCACATTTTCATTTTCATCGCTGTAAAGTGTATAGTAACAACCATCGGTGTCAACAGTATATCCTTTGAAACTCACCCCGTTTTCAAGTTGTGATTTTTCAAAAAACATACAATCAGAAATTTCATTAAGTTCCTCATCATATATACTCATATAAAAACTTGTTACTTCATCATCGTCCATAATATATTTTTCTATCATATAATTACCGTCTTCAAGTTTTCTTATATGAGAAACCCCTTCATTTCCAGCAAGTTCTATGGAATCTGAAATTTTTAATGTATCACGATTGGCACGAAGTATATAATCAGTGCTGTTCGTGTTTTCCAATCTCATCCATATATACTTGTCGTCAATTGAAAGAGAACTAAAAATTCCGTCATACCCGCTCACATCAATGTTATCTGTTTTATTCTGACTTTTGTCTATCAAAGACACGACCTGCTTTTCGGTTCCTTTATACATATATCCGCTGAAATACAAGTTTTCGTCATTTCCTGCTATTTGTTCAACAGCAACAATATTATCAGAAATTTCGAAAGTTGTATCTTCCTTAAAATAATTCTCTATCTTTTCAAAATCTTCTTTATCCTCTTTCTTCAGTCCCATAAAAACTGCTGTCAGAACTGCACCTGTAATAACCAAAGTTATTACAGCAACAAATAACCTTAACATCGTTTTTTTCTTTCGGATTACACTCACTTTGATCACTCCTTCATTTTCAGAACAATTCAACGATATCTCCGGACATTCAAAGTATTTATCCAGCCGGTTTATATCATTCATGACTTCCACTACATACTTATCGCTGATATTTCCAATTGCTCTATAAATATTTTCCTTATTCATAATTCAAATCCTTTCTCAGCAAGGTATTTGCGAAGTTTTTTCCTAAGCCGTTTTAAAACAGCCGACACACTGTTCTCCGACATTTTCATACATTCTGAAATATTTCTGACACTTTCTGTATACCAGTACCTCATAACAAATATTTTTCTGTTCTTAGATGAAAGTAACCCAAGAAAAGAATCAATGATCTCACCAAGTTCGTTTTCATCACATTCAATATCCATCGCCCTGTCAGGTATACACTCCTCCAGCTCATGCAGTACAAGTACAGGTTGCCCTCCGCCTCGTTTTACAGCATTATTTCTTTCATACATATTTATGGCAAGATTGCGTACTATCCTCCCTAAAAACGCGGGCAGTACTCTTGGCCATTGTGGCGGAATTGCATTCCATGTTTTCAGATAAGTATCATTTACACATTCCTGTGCATCTTCCCTGTCAGATAAAATATTATTGGCAATAGAACGACAGTATGAACCATATTTCTCATCCGTTTCTGTTATCGCACATTCATCTCTGTCCCAGTAATGCTGAATTATAGTTTTATCGTCCACACTTTTACCCCCTCTCATCTATATTGACAGAATTTCTTTTTAAATCTGACGGTTAGAAAAAATTTTATTTTTAACAAAAACTTTGAATATTACTGTACAAACACAAAAATAACAGCCTGTTCTCATTGCTGATATGAAGCAAAAAACATTTCAATTTCACATCGGCAAAACAATACTACTCAGTTGTTTTTTTATATTTCCTATGTTATAATAAACGTATATTTATGTGCATGATTATAGCAATAAAAAACTAGGAGAGCGTCGTATGAAAATACAAGAATTCAGAAATAAAATGCAACAATGTAAGAGAGAAGACTTGGAAAAAATCGCCTCAGAATTATATAAAATGCTACCCAAAAACAAAAAGGAGGAAGACGCTGATACGCTGATTGAAGATATTATTGCCGGCAAGACTACTGCTGTTTCTGCTAAAAATCAGAAAGCTGATGTAAATTTTGATGTTCTGAAATCGGAAATAAATGAATTCCTCAGTAATGTAGACAATGATTACTATATTGTACCAAACCGGATCGTCCCCAAAAGCAAACGGTCTAAATGGCGATTTGAAGTCAAGAAGTTCGTAAAATCGATAAACCAGATTCCTGTAGATGGAGAAAACGGAATAGAATCGGCACAGTTGCTTCGTGAACTATATCAAAGACTGTGTTACGGGTGCGGATATTATATTTTTCCTTCAGATGATCCATTTCAGTCAATTGGCATCAGACAACCTGTTTTTTATGATATGTTGATTAAACGCACCTTTGCTACCGGCTTCACAGACGAAAATATAAAAAATATGCTTATGGATGCTACGTGTGTATATATCGACAGAGAATCGCTGTATATCGAAATGGAGGCAATCTATGCAAAATCACTTCTAACAAGCGATTTAAAGTATAAAGCACAAGGCTTTATTAAAGAATATGTTGAGCAACTTGAAGCAAAGTCAGGGAAGAAAAATAAATACGCCCTTGAAGACTATCAGATCAAATCAAATATTGATGAAATGTGCCAAACCATGCTCATTATCTCAATTTTTCTTTGTGAACCTGAAGATGGCATAAAGTATTATTGGAAGCATAATCAGGAATCAAATAAAGAAGTCACTCTATATAAGTTGTTGAATATAATTAAAATGTATGGTGATGATAAACTCTGGATAAGCGTATACGAGAATGGTTTGTCAAAGAAAATCGAACCCAGAAACGCACTCAAAGAGCAATATCAGGAAAAGAAAAGTAAATAAGAATACAATGAAAATACAACGACTGTAGCGATTAATAACTACAGTCGTTGTATTTTATTATTATCATATTTCTCCGCCAAACGTTTTCGTGTATCTTCAAGAGTTACCGTAGATTCTCCCGAAAGTCTGCTATACTCAGCTGCATCAAGCTTTGCTTTCAGACTATAATTATTATACTATAATTCTGATATAATTTCAATACTTGATTGTTTTTCTCTACCGGTGATATTTTTATATAAAAAAAATAACAGCCTACCAATTTATTACGATAAGCTGTTAATCTTAAAAATATTTCAAACTTTTATCTTACACATAAACATCTAATTATAAAAACTCTCTTACATCATCAGCAAGACTTTGTTCAAGGTCTATTAAATTTCTGCATATCTGTTTTGAATTTGTATCAGCTGCTTTGTACTGGTTAAGATAACGTGAAAGTGATTTTACACCCATATTACAGCCATCTGTAAGCAGATCGGCAACTGTACTGTCACTGTTGTCTACACCAAGTTTTACATTTGTTTTCAGCCATGACATACCCTTTGCTATAGGTGTGGGTTCTTTATCTTCTATGTCATAAGCTGAAAGTATGCTGTGTATCTCATTTCCTATTTTGCTGTGTTGCTGTTTGTTATAGGAAACACGTTCTCTTAAACGTTCACTGCTTATCTTGTCTATAATATCATCAATTGATGATACAGCCATTTTTGAACCTGCATCACATTCACGAAGAAGTTTTACTGTATCGTTTACCTGCATTTTTATCACCTCGTAAATGTATTATGTGTAGATTTTTTTAAAAAATACAAGTAAAAATAAAAATCAGACTTTTTTTCTTTTTGAAATAACAAAATTTATAGCTATCAGAGCGACTGCAAACATAAGCTGAATACCAATGTACATCGCAAATTTTCCTGCATCATAAACTTCACCCGATACACCACCGAGCATATTTGAAGCTCTTACATACCAGTATGCAGGAAGAAATTTTGCCACATTGAGCATGCCTTCTGACATAAGATACTGTGGTACAAATACACCACACATAAAACTCATTCCAAGACCTACTACATTTGCAATACCGTTTAAAGCACCTGATTTAAGTTCAAAATTACTTACAACAAGAGAAATCCCTACTGCAACCATCATAAACACAAGACTGTTTAAAACAAAAAGAATACCTGTAGTTGTAAATATTTTATCACCGTATATACATATAGCTATTATAAGCATTATCAGCCATACAAATAAACCATAAACTATTACCCCTGCTGTAAGCTGTATATTTCTTGAAGTATTTTTTAAAGAAGAGCATCTTGTTCTGTTCTTTACTTCACTTCTGTTGAATGTCATTACAACCGGCGCCAGTCCGCATACTGTAACCATTATAAATATAAACGGAATAAATTGAAAAAGATAAACTATTATATTTACATTTGTGTTTTTATCATCTTTGCCTATAACGCTTACTTCTGTGGTATCAGAAAGATTTTTCATTGTATCCGATACGGCTTTTTCTACATTTTTCTGACCAGACAGATTGGTTTTAAGAAGTGAAAGATATCTGTCAACATACATATCTGTAAATTTTCCGCTTTTACTTCCCGGTATTTTGATATTTTCTAAAACCAGTTCACCGCCATTTACAAAACTCTCGCCAAACCCTTCCGGGATAGTCAGCACATAGTCAACTGTTCTGAAATAAAGGCTCTCTGAAACAGCATTTTCACCATCAGGTATTTCTTTCTTCTCACACTTTGAAAACATATATTCCGAAAGTCCCCGACTTATCATGGAATTGTCATTGTCACAAATATATATTTTTGGCTTGCTCTCTGTAAAATCAAGTTCACTCTCACTTTGTGCAGCATTACTTACCATAACTGCAACGATCGTATAAATTACAATATACATTATTGTTCCCGAAAATTTTTTCAACGCTATTTTGCTGAAAACATTAAAGATCTGCACGTTTATTCCTCCTTGCCGAAAAAATCAGACTAAGTAAAACAAATATCAACGTTGTTACCGACATTTTTATAATATTCTCAAAAAATCTTTCATAACTTTCAAATACTGTAAGAGAATAAAAACAATCGCAAAGCATTGCTACAGGATTTAACTTATTCAGAACAGGACATTTCTCATAAATAATCATAGGAATATTAGTGAGCATAAGACCACTCATAAAACACATGATTAGTGAAATTCCTGTACATAATGCCTCTTTTATTCCCCTGCTTACTTTAAGAACACTTCCAATGAAAACACCAAAACCTGTTCCCATAACTGTTCCTATAAATGAAGCAAACAGCACCATATGAATATCATTACCAAAACTTACCTTCAGCACAAACAGAATATACATAAGTACAACTAACATGCAGGCATAGTTCACTATCAACGCTGAAATAAGTCCTTTTAAAATTACCGATGAACGCTTTACAGGAGATACGGAAATTCTCGCACCCTTATCAGAAAAAGCTGCTGTACTTTCATTTATAACAGCAAGACCAAGCGTAGACGCAAAAATACATATCATCGCAATTATATTATAAAAATAAGTCACATACAGATCATTTTCTTTTCCGTTTGCAGTCACTTCTTTGTTATATGAGATCTCACTGTTCATATTTTTTACAAATTCACTGATATCAGTTTTTCCGCTCTCTATAACAGATTTTCTTGCAATAAAACTGTCTGTAAATGATTTTACTATGCTCTGGTTTCCTCCGTTTTTTTCGGTAACACTCATTTTTATTCCATCGATATCCGAATAAATTATCGCATCAATATCATTTTCAAAAAGCATCTTTTCAGCACTTTCATTATCAGTAAAAGTAGTATCAAACATTGCATTATCACCTTGTGAAAGGCTTTCAACTACATTTTTGAATACTACAGAATCCATACTTTCATCTGCTACGACTGCTATGGGAATCTTAGTAAATACCTCTGTATTTTCGTACAGATTTCCGAAAGCTATTTTAAAAAGTGTACTAAGAATTATCGGAAAAGCAAGTATCCAGAACAGATCCTGTTTTTTTCTCAGAATTTTTAATAATTCATATTTCATACAAGTTATCCCTCTCAATCTCTCAGTGTTTTTCCGGTAATTTCAAGAAATACATCGTTAAGTGTAGGAAGTTCTGAATAAACACGTCCAAATGAATAATTATTTTTCTGCATATATTCAAGAACACGCAAAAGATTATGATTTCCACCTTCAAAACTTATCACTATTTTCTCATCATCACATTCAAGTGCATATACATGCGGAAGTTGTCTTATATCCGCCTGCGCTTCCTTAGGAAATGATATAGTCTCTATAGTTATCGTTTCAGTATTTTTAATCATTTTCTTTATTTCTTCTTTTGTACCTGTAGCTACGATTTTCCCCTTGTCCATAATAGCTATCCTTGTACACAACTGTTCAACTTCTTCCATATAATGCGAAGTATAGATAATAGTTGCTCCGTTTTTATTGAGTTCCTTTATTCCCTCAAGTATTTTATTACGGCTTTGCGGGTCAACTGCAACTGTAGGCTCATCAAAAATAATCAGTGATGGTTTATGTGCTATTCCGCACGCAATATTAAGCCTTCTTAATAAACCGCCGGATAATTTTTTAGGATAATATTTCTTAAATTCAGAAAGTCCTGTAAAGTCAAGCGCATATTCGATACACTTTTTTCTTTCTTCCTTGTCTTTTATATAGAGTCCGCAGAAATAATCTATATTTTCATATACAGTAAGTTCATCAAAAACGGCAACATTTTGCATCACAACACCAATATCCTTCTTTATATCATAACTGCTGTCGCTCATTGGCTTTCCGAAAATCTCTATATCACCTTTTGTATATGCAAGTAAAGAAAGCAAACAGTTTATAGTAGTCGTTTTGCCCGAACCGTTAGGGCCTAAGAGACCAAATATTTCACCTTTTTTAATTGACAATGATAAATGATCAACTGCGATGAGTTCACCATATCTTTTTACAAGTTTATCTATTTTTACTGCAACCATAATTAAAATCTCTCCATTTCATTTTCATTTATTTTATGATATAATTATACTATGAATTTTAAAATTCGTTAAGTGAATAACGTAATAAAATACATATGACAAATGTCATTTGTTAATAGAAGGTGTGCCATGACTGAAAAAATAATTTTATTTTTACTATGTATAATACCATATTTTCCACAGTCTGATATACAGATGATGCTGATAGTTTCAATACTTGCATCTGTCATAGTTTCATCTATAAATTCACTGCTTGATGAAATCGAAAAATATTCTCTTCCTCTTCTTGTTTTTAACCTTATGTACTACATATCATGTTTTTTCTATCCTGTTCTTTCAATAATGCTTCCGCTTAATTTTTACGACCGTACAGGAAAAAAATACGGCATATCTGTACTGTTTTGTATACTTCCTTTTATCATGGCATACAAAACACTAACTCTCCGACAATCAATAATATGGATAGTACTTTCATTTCTTGCAGTACTGCTTGAACTAAAAAATCAAAAGCTGAAAAAAGCAGAAAACAGACTGATATCTATACGTGATGATATAACTGAAAAAAATATCTTACTAACAGATAAAAACAAATCAATACTCGAAAATCAGGAATACGAAATTCATCTCGCTACCTTACGTGAAAGAAACAGAATAGCAGCTGATATTCACGATAATGTCGGACATATGATATCACGCTCAATCTTGCAAATAGGTGCTTTAATGGTAATAGAAAAAAATGAAAACACAAAAAAAATTCTAAAAGAACTAAACACTACTCTTGGCAACGCAATGACAAGCATGCGTGAAAGTGTACACAATCTGCATAATGAAAGCATTGATCTGGATATCTCAATAAAAGAAATTATAAAATCGATTCCCGAAAATATATCATGTAAAATGGAATATGATAAATGCACTGATATGTCTACCAGAAGCAAGCTTTGTATAATATCAATTCTCAAAGAAGCTACTGCAAATCTGATACGTCACAGCAATGCTGATATATTCACAGTTACTCTGCGTGAACACCCCGCCTTTTATCAGCTTGTCATAAAAGATAACGGTACAGTATCTGTAAATAAATCAGAAAACGGTATCGGTATATCAAATATGGCTCAACGTGTACACTCTCTTGGCGGAACATTTCATAATGAAACTACAAACGGATACAAAATATTTATTTCAATACCAAAGGAGAATTTAAATGAAAGTACTGATAATTGATGATGATAAACTTGTTTCATCATCACTGCAAATAATACTTGAAAGCAATGAAGAAATAACAGTCTGCGCTACCGGAAATTCAGGAGAAGAAGCAATTTTACTATATAATGAACACAAACCTGATGTGCTTCTTATGGATATACGCATGGGCGCACTAAACGGCATACAGGCCGGCAGAGAAATATTAAAATCCGATAGCAATGCAAAAATACTTTTCCTCACCACATTTTCGGATAATGAATACATATCAGAAGCCCTTTCAATAGGCGCAAAAGGATATATCTTAAAACAAAACTATGAAAGCATCGCTCCATCGATAATAGCCGTATACAACGGTCAGAATGTATTTGGAGATGAAATAATCGGAAAAATAAACTGTTCAATAAAACCCAAAAACGACTTTGATTATGAAAAATATGATATAACCGAACGTGAACAGGCAATTATAAAACTTGTAGCAGACGGACTCTCAAACAAAGAAATTTCCTCACAGTTATATCTTAGCGAAGGTACTGTAAGAAACTATCTTAGTGATATTTTAGAAAAAACAGGATGTCGTGACCGAACACAACTTGCAATTTTTTACTATAAAAATATATCTGAATAAAAAAACCTTGTTTTCATCGGATTTTGTTCCGTTTGAAAACAAGGTCTTTTTTATTTGAACATTTTTGTTATTTTTTTAGTCAGATGTTTTTTAGTTTTTTCGTCAGCAAACGAAGCATCTACTGCATCAAGTTGCATCTTCAGAATCTGATCATCTGTCAATTCAAATATATTTATCAGTCTTTCAAATTCTTCATCTATCGATGTTCTTGAAACCGTTGTGTTATCTGTATTTATCGTAATTTTTACCCCTGTTCTGATAAAATCTCTCAACGGATAGTCAAGAAGCATATCATATACATTTGTATCAAGATTGCTTGTAGGACACAACTCAAGAGCAACACCTGATTCTGCAAGTCTTTTCATAACTTCTTCACTTTCAGATGCACGTACACCATGTCCAAGACGATATGCGCCCATATCAAGAGCAGATGATACACTTTCAGGTCCTAATGCTTCACCGGCATGGATAGTAAAAGGCAGATCATTCTTTATCGCTTCAAGAAAGATATATTCATAACCATCATTAGGATAAAGTGCCTCTGCACCTGCAAGATCAAGACCACATACACCATTTCCATGAAATTTCACAGCTATGCGAACCGTTTCTTCATTTTCTTTTCTGTTGTCTTCACCACGCATACAACAAAGTATGAGATTGGCATTAAAAGATGATTTGTTTAATCCTTCAATAGCTGCCTGCACTATTTCATACTGCGATAATCCGTTTTTAGTATGCAACTGAGGCGCAAAACGAATCTCGGCGTATAAAAGTCCCTGTTCTCTAAGTTCTTCACAAAGATTATATACTGCTGTACTGATAGCCTCCTCTGTCTGAAGGAGAGTAAGCGGAAACTCAAACTTTTCAAGATAATCATTCAAATCTTTACAGTACTTATC
The DNA here is from genome assembly GCA_015066745.1 of Ruminococcus sp. Lineage (GTDB taxonomy): Bacteria > Bacillota > Clostridia > Oscillospirales > Ruminococcaceae > HUN007. Next base: position 51,082 of record SVNW01000018.1, read on the forward strand.
TGCAACCATTTTATTTATTATTTCAGCATCATCTTCCGGAAGTTCAATATTCTGCATATCTGCAAGCTGATAAACAGTATCTAGCGAAAGTGAACCATCAAGATGTATATGAATGTCTATAAGACCATATTTTTTCTTCTTTCCGAATTTATTAAGTCCTACAAGAACCAACGCAGCAGATGCTATAACCGCACCACATGCAATAACAATATTTCTGCTCTTATTTTTATTTTTCATAACATAATCCCCCATATTTTCATTATCTTATATTTCCTCTGTTTCCAAAAACATATCTTAAACTAGTTATTATGCATATTTGACAGCAATAATTTCACCATCTTTTTTGTATATATTAAATTATATAACTTTTCCATTACATTGTCAATACATCAATAAAAATATCCTCCGATTTTTATCAGGAGGATACTTAAAAATTTATTTTCTGTTATTGGTTTTCTTTATCTTGTATCTTCTGTACATCTGTTTTATTCTCATAAATAAATTCTCACCGAAGAATAAAACCAGATTTACAACTGCAACAAGAAGTATTAACTTGTACTGCCATGAGGAAACAACAAACGAATACGTAAGTATAACTGCGTCAAGTATCGCAATATACTTTACCTTTATCGGCAGAATGAAAAAAAGCATTATCTGAAAATCAGGATTTAAAATAGCAAATGCAAGAAAAAGCGTAAGATTCAGATATACATTTGTAGCACCACCTACAAGTATTCCGGTTATTATAGTGGCGACTATACCTGTAAGATAATACATATTAAACTTAAAAGTCCCCCACTGACTTTCAAGTGCCGAACCCATAAGCCATAAAAAATATAACTCAAAAATAAGAAAAAACGCACTATTTCCTTCAGGAAGAAAAATAAAAGTAATGATCCTCCATATCTGACCCGATAAAATCTCTGCCTTATCAAAATATATCATCGGCGACAACGGTACTCGTCCTGTTGCCGGACAGACTATATTATCCATAACAAATACTATAGCCATACCAAATATAATTATATACATCAGATTCGGTATCGAATACCTTCCGAATTTACGTTCGAGCTTGTTAAGCCATTTATCAAGCATAAAACCAAACGTCTCCTTTCATTTTGAATTTTAATATTTTTACTTATCACACGAACCAAAATAAACATTAACGAATAATATAACTATAGATAAATCATCGAACTACAGAGGAGGTCTTCACTATGACACAAGGAATAGACGTTTCCACATTCCAGGGAACTATCGACTGGAGAAATGTAAAAGCAAACGGCATAGACTTTTCTATTATACGTGCCGGATATGGACGTGACATATCACAAAAAGACGAAAAATTTGAACAGAACTACCAGGGATGCAGAACGAACAATATAAACACCGGAGCATACTGGTACAGCTATGCCACTTCTCCTGAAGATGCAAGACTCGAAGCTTCTGCTTGTCTTAATGTGCTTGCAGGAAAAGTATTTGAATATCCTGTATATTTTGATATAGAAGACAAAGTTCAAACCTCTCTTCCTAAAAATCGAATTCAGGATATCACAGTCACCTTCTGCAATATTCTAGAATCAGCAGGATACTGGGTAGGCATCTACAGTTATAAATCATTTCTCGAAACAAACTTTACAAAAGAATTATTGGAACGATACTCTGTATGGGTCGCTCATACAGGTGTTTCAAAAACAAATTACAGCTATCCTTATGGTATCTGGCAATACAGTCATAACGGAAAAATTGACGGAATAAACGGAGCTGTTGATTTAAATTATAGTTATACAGATTACCCTGACCTTATAAGATCAGCCGGTAAAAATGGATATATACCAAACGATGACACACAGTATATACTTCACACAGTAAGAAAAAATGAATCACTATGGTCAATATCTGAAAAATATCTTGGTAACGGAACCAGATATCCCGAAATAAAGGTTCTTAACAACCTGTCAACCGATACAATTTATGAAGGTCAAGTCCTGAAAATCATAAATGAGTAAACAAAAAAACCCCTGTTATTACACAGGAGTCAAACGCAAAGAGAGGGATTCGAACCCTCGAACGGGTATTAGCCGTTACACGAGTTCCAGTCGTGCGCCTTAGACCAGCTCAGCCATCTTTGCCTATAAATGCGAGTGACGGGACTTGAACCCGTACGCCTAAACACACGCCCCTCAAACGTGCCTGTCTGCCAATTCCAGCACACTCGCAAAAAGTGTTATAATCCCAACTAACTGAGATTAAGTGCACCATCGGGGGCTCGAACCCAGGACCCACTGATTAAGAGTCAGTTGCTCTACCAACTGAGCTAATGGTGCATAAAGTGTCGGCATCGATCTATTTTTCCGGGCCGTCGCCAGCCAAGTATTTTCGACGCGAAAGAGCTTAACTTCTGTGTTCGGAATGGGAACAGGTGGAACCTCTTTGCCATAAACACCGACTATCTTTTAAACTGAACTTTCAAACATACTC
>SVNW01000101.1 GCA_015066745.1 Ruminococcus sp.
TCTTCAAGATGTAGTTTCACTATATTCTCTCTGAAGTCATCATCATATCTGTTCATTATTTTGATCCTTTCAACTTGATTTCAGGAACTTAGTACGTCCTGTTACCATTCTATTATACCACAACAATATAAAGGTAAGTAATAATAGTTTTTTCTACAATAGTTAAAAATATCGAAAATTAATTTGTCATCTACTTTATTTAAATTACTATCAGGAAAATTAGATAAAATGATTATTAGCGTGTTCATATCTACATTATCTGTTTTTTTATTCTCATCAACTAATTCTAATATAATTGAATCCATAAGATTCTCATTTCCGGTATATGCTGATATGATTGATTGATTACATATTCTAGATATAGTTTCGTCATCTGAACTCAATAAATTATTATACGCCTTCTCCATAAAGTCTGTTTTTGGAGTAATATCAAGTATATTAAATACATTATTCATTCTCCATGCACTTGTAAACGCAATGGTTTTATCAGATGATGAAATAAAAGATGAATTAAACTTGTTTTCAAAATTATATAATGACTCTACAAATAAATCAGAGGGATTAAAATTATATTTATCTAAAACATAACTATAGTAATAAAAAGTATAACAAAGTTCCTCGCAATCCCCAACATTAGTCAAAAGCTCAGTCAATGTCTTATCAAATTTTTTTTGTAAATTATCGTTAAATCCTCCGGAAAAATAATAATTTACAAGTGTATCATTAAAAGAAATACTATCTGTATATTCATACAACTCAATGTTTCCATTGCGTTGAAAATATGTAAATTGATTTATTATTTTTTTATTATTTAAAGAAACTTCTGATGAATAATCCATGTATATCTTATTTATCGTTTTTGTATTAAAAGAACTATATACACCAAAAACGCTAATAACAATTATTATCAAAAAAGCACTTAATATACAAACTTTTTTTCTCACAATAAAACCACCTTATAATAATCGTCAGGTACACTTAAAATGTACCTGACGATATAAAATTTAAGTCATCAATATAACATTTATACCTTAGCTGTTGTAGAAATCGGTACACCTGCTTCATATGCAGACGCAGTATTTGATACTCCTACATAAAAGCACAATCCTGTTGCCCCTACACGACCTCTCCACCATGCTGTTTTAGCTCCGTTACTATTTATCCAATAACCTGATGATGTAGAAGTAGTTCCATAACCAAGGACAGAACCGCCAATTCCTTCGTAAGAAACACTTGCACTAATTCCAATAGCATAAAAATCCCATGCTGTTTTTACCCAATCTGGGTTTTCATATGTTGAATTTGTACTATTATAGGCAGCTGTAACCTGAAATTCACCAGTACCATCAAAATCAGCAATAGTTTGAATCCATACATCCGAACGAATCGTTGCACTAAGTGAAGAATTACTAGATGTCCTACTTGCTGAAGTTGCGCTTACACTAAGTGCAGGCAAAGTTGCAATAGAAACAACAGAAAGCATTGTAGCTAATATTTTTTTAAAATTCATTATTTCATACTCCTTAAAAAATTCAAAATAATTCAAATAACAAATTTCATCGTCATTTAAATAATTTTAAAATCATTTTTTATATGTTTGCAATTAGAGATACAACGTATAGATATACAAAAGTTAAGTATATAATTTTTTTGTAATACATCTTAAAGTTCCAATTAAAATTATTTATCACAAATATATAATTATATTATAAATACCAATTTCATAACAAAAAACTTGTTTCTATAAATTAAAATTCCTATTAAACTACAGGCATGAATCTATATATTCAAGGATATGTTATAAAATAATATTCATTTATTTTAACAAATAACAGTATCTCTAACGCATATGTATACTATAGCATACATTTTTTTTGTTGTCAATATATTTTAAAAGTAAAATTATTTTTAGTTTAATATATATATATATATATATATATATATATCATTAAATTTTGTTGATTTAAGAAAGACAGTTTGTATTATAATTTATAGTGAACAAATAAATGAATTTGATTTGCTACAAGATCACTTTGCTCATGCAAATCTGTAGCTTAATTTCTTTGAAAGTCAAAATTTTAATTGCGTTCACTATAACTTAAAATAATTCAATTTATATCTTAAAAAAATTTACAAGAGAAAAAAACGTGTACCACTTAACCTGTGATACACGTTTTTTATATCCTAATTTATTCTTAAAATAGAACGCGATACGATTGATGAAATCATTAAAACAATCAGTACACCTACTAATGTTAAAATGATACTTAAAACCGGTCGCTCTTTGTATACTTTCTTAATATATTTTCTACGTAAAAAACAACATACAAAAACCACTATAGTCGTAATCGCCGGAACGCTCATCTTTATATACTCCATATTTCCCATTCTCCTTTATAACTCTTCAGATACTCAAAAACGTGTACCACGTCACTTGCGATACACGTTTTCTTATATTTATTATATTTTACTTACTTTATATCAGCGTGATGTGCCTGCAATGACTTAACACCGAAGTGTGTGTTTTCCTTTATAGCACGGATACCTTCCGCACTTGCCTTTGCTGCTGCCATTGTTGTGATATAAGGAATTCTGTGCTTGATAGCTGATTTTCTGATGTAGCTGTCATCATGAGCACTTGATTTTCCTGCAGGTGTATTTATAATGAGCTGGATCTCACCATTTGCTACCTGATCTGTGATGTTTGGTCTGCCTTCGTAGATCTTGTAAATTCTTTCACAAGGAATACCTTCTTCCTTGATCATTTCATAAGTTCTTCCTGTAGCGAGGATACGGAAACCAAGATCGCTGAATGAATGTGCTATTTCAAGAAGTTCGTCCTTATCTCTGTCGCATACACTGAGGAGAACAGTACCTTCTGAAGGAAGTTTTGTCTGAACAGCTTCCTGTGCCTTGTAGTATGCTTCACCAAATGATTCGGAAATACCGAGAACTTCACCTGTTGAACGCATTTCAGGTCCGAGTACAGGGTCAACTTCCTGGAACATATTGAATGGGAATACAGCTTCCTTAACACCGTAATGTGTTATAGTTCTGTCCTTGAGTGAAGGAACAGGTGAAGGCTTTCCTGTGAGTGATGATGTAACTATCTCTGTAGCTATCTGAACCATATTTATACTGCATACCTTTGATACGAGCGGAACTGTTCTTGATGCACGAGGATTTGCTTCAAGTACATAAACAGTATCGCCTTCAATAGCATACTGCATATTCATAAGACCGCATACGCCCATTTCAACAGCTATTTTTCTTGTATAATCCTTTATAGTAGCTATCTGTTTTTCAGTAAGGCTCTTTGAAGGAAGGATACAAGCTGAGTCACCTGAATGAATACCTGCAAGTTCGATATGTTCCATAACAGCAGGAACAAAGCAGTTTGTACCGTCTGAAATAGCGTCTGCTTCACATTCTGTAGCATGGCTTAAGAAACGGTCAATAAGTATAGGTCTGTCAGGAGTTACACCAACTGCAGCTGACATATATACCTTCATCATTTCGTCATCAAGAACTATTTCCATACCACGTCCGCCAAGAACATATGAAGGACGAACCATTACAGGATAACCTATTCTGTTTGCGATTTCGAGAGCTTCGTCAACATTTACAGCCATACCTGATTCCGGCATAGGAATACCAAGCTTGTCCATCATTGCACGGAAATGATCTCTGTCTTCTGCAAGGTCGATAGTTTCAGGTGTAGTACCGAGAATGTTTACGCCGTATTTTTTGAGGTCATTTGCAAGGTTAAGAGGTGTCTGTCCACCAAACTGTGCAATAACGCCAACCGGCTTTTCTTTATCATGAATACTGAGAACATCTTCAAGTGTAAGAGGTTCAAAGTAGAGTTTGTCTGATGTATCATAGTCTGTAGAAACTGTTTCAGGATTACAGTTTACGATAATAGATTCAAATCCGAGCTTTTTAAGTGCAAGAGCAGCATGAACACAACAGTAGTCAAATTCGATACCCTGACCGATTCTGTTCGGACCACCACCAAGGATCATGATCTTTGGCTTGTCTGAAACAGGGCTCTTGTCTTCTGCAAGATGATATGTTGAATAGTAGTAAGCTGCATCTTCTGTACCGCTTACGTGTACACCTTCCCATGCTTCGCAGATTCCATAACCTGTTCTCTTGTTTCTGATTTCTTCTTCAGATACTTCAAGGAGCTGGCTGAGATAACGATCACTGAATCCATCGAGCTTAGCCTGACGAAGTACACTTTCTTCCGGAACATTGCCCTTCATAGCAATAAGTGCATTTTCTTCCTCAAGGATCTCAAGCATCTGATTAAGGAACCAGTGCTTTATCTTTGTAAGCTCAAAAATTTCATCAACAGTTGCACCTTTACGGAGTGCTTCATATATTATAAACTGACGTTCACTTGTCGGGAAACGAAGCATATTAAGAAGTTCTTCTTTTGAAAGTGAGTTGAAGTTCTTTGCAAAACCAAGTCCGTATCTTCCTGTTTCAAGACTGCGTATAGCTTTCTGGAACGCTTCCTTATATGTCTTACCGATGCTCATTACTTCGCCGACAGCTCTCATCTGTGTGCCAAGCTTATCTTCCGCACCTTTGAATTTTTCAAATGCCCATCTTGCAAATTTGATTACTACATAATCTCCATCAGGAACATACTTATCAAGTGTGCCATACTTACCGCATGGAATTTCATCAAGTGTAAGACCGCAAGCGAGAAGAGCAGATACAAATGCTATAGGGAAACCTGTAGCCTTTGACGCAAGAGCTGAAGAACGTGATGTTCTTGGGTTTATCTCTATAACAACTATTCTTCCTGATACAGGGTCGTGTGCAAACTGACAGTTACATCCACCGATTACTTCAATAGCTTCTATAATAGCATATGACTGTCTCTGGAGTTCTTTCTGAACATCTTCTGATATTGTAAGCATAGGAGCAGAACAGAAAGAGTCACCTGTATGAACACCGATAGGGTCTATATTTTCAATAAAGCATACTGTTATCTTATTATTTGCAGCGTCACGAACAACTTCAAGTTCAAGTTCTTCCCAGCCACTGATACATTCTTCGACAAGTACCTGTCCTACAAGACTTGCCTGAAGGCCACGTGCGCAGACAACTTTGAGTTCATCAACGTTATATACCATACCGCCACCGGCGCCACCCATAGTGTATGCAGGACGGAGAACAACCGGATATTTAAGTTTTTCAGCTATCTTAACAGCTTCATCAACAGAATATGCAACTTCACTTCTTGCCATTTCAATGCCGAGCTTGTCCATAGTGTTCTTGAATTCTATTCTGTCTTCACCACGTTCAATAGCATCGATCTGTACACCAATAACCTGTACATTGTACTTCTCAAGCACACCGGCTTCACCGAGTTCAGAACAAAGATTTAGCCCTGACTGACCACCGAGGTTCGGCAGAAGAGCATCCGGGCGTTCTTTTTCAATTATCTGAGTAAGCCTGTCAAGATTAAGAGGCTCAATATAAGTAATATCAGCAACGTCAGGATCTGTCATAATAGTTGCTGGATTTGAGTTTACAAGTACAATCTCATAACCAAGTTTACGCAATGCCTTGCAAGCCTGTGTGCCTGAATAGTCAAACTCACAAGCCTGGCCTATAATAATAGGGCCTGATCCGATTATCATAATCTTGTTAATATCCTGTTTCTTTGGCATATTATTCTCCCAACCCGTACATTTACTGCACGATTTATTTTGCCGCACTTTATCAAGTGCATTTTTACTCTTACAGAAAATAATAACACATTTCCAGGTAAAATGCAAGATGCGGAAGTAAAAAAATCATTAGCCATGATAAAAACATTTTTGTACATATTTCTTGAAATAAACCAAAAGCAGACCATATCACATCTTACCGATACAGTCTGCTTTTATTTATTTATCTTTTAAAATATAAATCATCACTTTATTAAACAATATATACAGCCAATACCCTAACATCGCTCCGATAGTATTGTTAAACAAATCATCAAGTTCAAAAAGACCCCTTCCGGATATAAACTGAGAAATCTCTATAAGCAAAGAATAAAGGAACCCTGCAAATGCTACTCTCCTGAATGAACGGAACGGCTTGTAGAGCAACGGAAGAAATATTCCGAAAGGTATAGTCATAATTATATTGTAAACTATCATATCAAGATAAAAATCATTTTTATACTTGAAAAACATTATATACGAATTGAAAAGCTCAAAGTTTGATCTGGTTTCTTCAGCCTCTCTGCTAAGAAAAGTAATATATAAAACTGCAAAAAGATATATGAAAAACGCAAATTTCAAAAAACTTCTTACGCTATTACTCTTTTTCATCGTACACCTCAAAAAATGTTGTTGATAACTTCAGCTATACCATCATGATTATTATCTTTTGTAATAATATCTGCAACTTCTTTGATCGCTTCACAACCGTTTTCCATTGCTACACCAAGACCGGCATATTTTATCATAGAAACATCATTATACCCGTCACCAAATGCAACAGTTTCCTCACGCGCTATTCCTATACCTGATATAAGTTCCGCAATAGCCGCCGCTTTATCTATTCCCTGCGGTACTACCTCAAGGAAGAAAGGTTCTGAACGGAAAACATTTGCATTTTCACCGAGTTGTTCTTTTATAAGAGGTTCTATCTTTTCAAGATAGTCACCATCACCGAGCAAGAGACATTTTACCGGTGTTTCTTCTATATTATCAAGAAGATCATCAACCTTAATAATGTCCATCTTATTTATTGTAGCTTCTATAAGAAGATATTTGTTATCATCAGTTTCCGATAATATTGAGTCACCTTTATAGGTTATCATCTCAACATTATATTTTTTTGAAAGTTCATACGCTTTCTTTACAACTTCCATAGATAATGCATTCTTGTATACGACTTCTTTAGAACCATAATTAATTATCTGACATCCGTTAAAAGGAAGTATATACCCCGAATATTTTTCAAGCTCTAAAGCCTCAGCATACGGAATAACCCCTTTAGACGGTCTGCCTGATGCTATAGCAAGTTTTACTCCGTCTTTCTGAATTCTCATAAGAGATTCCAGAGTTTTCGGCGTAATATTCTTACTGCTGTCTGTAAGTGTTCCGTCTATATCAAGAAAAACTATCTTATGTTTGTAATTCATATATGTCAAACCTTTTTTTAAAATTCAGACAAGTTGTCTGTAATAATAAAAAAAGCCCGAAAACTCGGACTTTTTTCATTAGTGGGCCAACAGGGACTCGAACCCCGGACCAACCGGTTATGAGCCGGTTGCTCTAACCAACTGAGCTATTGGCCCTTATAAGGAAGTTTACATATTGTAAACAATGACCCGTACGAGACTCGAACTCGTGATGCCGCCGTGAGAGGGCGGAGTCTTAACCGCTTGACCAACGGGCCGTACAAAAGTCATATCAATATAATCTTAATTTTTTAAGATTGAGTGCACCATCGGGGGCTCGAACCCAGGACCCACTGATTAAGAGTCAGTTGCTCTACCAACTGAGCTAATGGTGCATAAAGTGTCGGCATCGATCTATTTTCCCGGGCCGTCGCCAGCCAAGTATTTTCGACGTAAAAGAGCTTAACTTCTGTGTTCGGAATGGGAACAGGTGGAACCTCTTTGCCATAAACACCGACTATCTTTTAAACTGAACTTTCAAACATACTC
>SVNW01000102.1 GCA_015066745.1 Ruminococcus sp.
AGAAGGAACTGAAGCTGCAGCGGTAACTTCAGTTGGTATGGCAGGTTCTTCAATGCCTCCTGAACCTATTGAAGTTAAATTCAATAAGCCTTTCACATTTGTAATCAAAGATAATGCAAATGGAGAGTTCTTATTTATGGGCGAATATGCTTTTGCAGAGTAAATAGGCAAAGAATATCAGAATAACATAAAAACGAACAGTCAGTCATAATGAATAGATGATGTAAAGAAGGTGGAATAATGCCATTTCGTATTATAAGAGAAGACATAACAAGATTAGAAATAGATGCGATTGTAAATGCAGCTAACAGTAAATTACTAGCTGGTGGCGGAGTTTGTGGTGCAATTTTTTCTGCTGCAGGAGCAGACGAGCTACAAAAAGAGTGTAATATGATAGGCCATTGTGATATCGGTGATGCAGTTATCACAAAAGGCTATAATCTTAAAGCTAAATATGTTATACATACAGTAGGACCTATTTATGGGCAGGATCCTGCGAATGAAGAAATTCAATTATATTCATGTTATAAAAGCTCACTTGAATTAGCGAAAAAGAAAAGAATGAATTCAATAGCCTTTCCTGTTATCTCTTCCGGGATATACGGATATCCCAAGACGGAAGCAATAAAGATTGCAACAAAAGCAATAAAGGACTTTCTTGAAAAAAATGAAATGGATGTCTATTTGGTTGTGTATGATAGCAAGGCATTTCAAATAAGCGAAAAACTGTTTAGCGATGTTCAAAGTTACATAGATGAGAAGCTTGTTAAAGCCGATGACAGAAGACGGATTTCAGAGGATGGCATAACAAGAGAAGCATACAATCTCTATATGCCTCAGAAATCAATGAGTGATGAGTATCTTGAAGAACGAATGGAAGCACCTAAAATGATGGAAATGCTTCCCAAATCGACTGTTGTAGGTTCAATAGGTTCAAAAGGATTGAAGAAAAAGCAATCCCTTGAAGAACTGATGAATGTGAAGGTGGAAACATTCTCTGAAATGCTTCTTCGTATGATTGATGAAAAAGAAATGACAGATGTAGAGGTTTATAAGAGAGCAAATATTGACAGGAAACTGTTCTCGAAAATCCGCAAGAAAGATTATACACCAAAGAAAGTTACTGTTGTAGCCTTGATTATTGCATTGAAACTTAATATGAGAGAAGCAAGAGAACTGCTTGGGAGAGCCGGATTTGCATTCACACAAAGTAGTAAATTCGATATTATAATTCAGTATTTTATTGAACAACAAAAGTATGATATATTTGAAATTAACGAGACATTGTTTGCGTTCGAACAACAATTATTGGGAGCATAAAAAATATGTCATACTTAAAGACAATCACGCAGATTTATGCTACAATGAAGAAAATTTGAGAAAAGGAGTATATAATCAATGGATTGTCAAAAATTCAGGTACAAAAAAATGAAAACCGTAGGGGCATGGTTTGTTGGAGTATTTATGCGCGAAATACTGCATGAATATCCGAAATTTTGTAATGATGTGAAAAAACGATCAGAGTTTATTAAGTATTTCCACAAAGAATATGGTGAAAATCTTGGATATACCTTTGATACAACAAAAGCAAAGTGTTATGCAGTAATTGAAATTATTAAGGCAGGAAGAGTGCTTGATGCTATTGAATATGTTATTGAATCTAATGATAAGAAGGTTCCTGAAGATGCATTTTGGGCTGCTTCTGATTTATTGGATGATATAATAAAAGAAAAAATAGTTCTGCCTGAAGCAGTTGAGGAGGTGGAAGTATGATAAACGAATATGAAAAGTATTTAATAAGCATTGGATATAAACAAACCACACCATCAGGACATCCAAGTACAGTCTATCAATATTTAAAAGCAATTAGAAATGTATGTGATGAAGAGGGTATCAGTTTAATTGGACTCAAAGAAAATATTGGAGATATAGTGATGAAATATGATATAGGTGGGGAAAAAGAAGGAATCGGTGCCAAATCACACAAAACAGTCATAAATGCCTTGAAGCGATTTGAAGAATTTTTGAAACTTTAATATTGTTCCTACTTTCTTTAAAATATGTCGCTGCAAAAGCGACCATACCTCTGTTTGATGATGTTAAAATAATGACATCAAATCAAACGGAGGTATTTTAATATGGCAAACAAAAACTTAACAGAAATGGTATTTATTTTAGACAGAAGTGGTTCGATGAGTGGACTTGAAGCCGACACAATCGGCGGATACAATAGTCTGCTTGAGAAACAAAGAAAAGAAGTCGGTGATGCAACAGTAACTACTGTTCTCTTTGATGACCAGTATGAGATGATCCACGACCATGCAGCAATCGGGAAGGTGAAAGACATTACAAACAAGGAATACTTTGCAAGAGGATCTACGGCTCTTCTTGATGCTGTTGGAAAAACAATCAATCATGTAGGAAACAGGCACAAGAATGCACTAGATAGCGAAATTCCAAACAAGACAATGGTTGTTATCATTACAGATGGATATGAAAATACAAGCCGAGAATTCACACTTCCACAGGTAAAGCAAATGATTGAAAGACAGAAAGAAAAATATGGTTGGGAATTTTTATTCCTAGGTGCGAACATAGATGCTGTTTCGACCGCTGCCGGATTTGGTATATCTGCAGACAGATCGGTAACATATAAAGCGGATTCAAAAGGAACAAGAATGAATTTTGAAGCTGTTTCTCAGGTGATTGGCTGTGCGAGAAATTGTGCACCCATTGCTGGGAACTGGAAAGAGAATATTGAAAGACACAGAGACAAAAAAGAAAAATAATTTCATTTTAAAAAGAGGTGTGGTTCTTACGAATCATACTTCTTTTTCGTCAACTTGTAGTTTACAAAATGAGTGTAAACTGACAGTTGACAGTTTTGATTTGACAAACCTAAAAAAGTTTGATATACTCCACAATACAATCATGATTGAAAAATTAAAAAAAGAGGAAATTGTTATGAAATTTAATATTAAAAAGATAAAATTACCGACAATTAAGTGGGGAGTAGTTTATGAAGATGATATACCTATTGAAGAGCTGAAATTAAACTTGAGAACCACAAGACGATTAAAGATTGCAAAGATAAATACTATTCGCGAACTAAAAAATTTAACGCTCGAAAAATTTATGAAGACTGCAAGAATTGGAGCAGAAGTTACTCATGCAACACTTGAGTATTTGTTTAAAAGGAATCACTATTTAGCAGATTTCGATCCAGAAGTGTATGAAGATATTGATGCGTATATTATTGACAAAATAAAATGCAAAGATTGCGGTTGTGAGTTAGATGGTCAATCAAATGCAAAGACTCAAAGATGTCAGGAATGCGATGAAAAAGCAAACAGAAGAAGGATGTCTGAAATGTTTGAAATCAGTATTGTTGATTTGGTTTACGATGAGTCTGAAAAATATATTAAGGTTATAGCTAACTTAACAAACTTAACCGACCAACCTGTGAAGTATATTGTAAAAGAGGTTTCTGCTTTGGTAGTAGAGCGTAAAGTGATTGGCAGACTTGAGCAGATAAATGATGAAATTGCGTTACCATATAACGTAAGAACGATTTCTTCTGTTATTAATTGTGAGGCTATCCCTGAAGTGAAGTTTCCAGAAAATTTGACTATATATATTCAGGAGGTTGTTTCTCAAAAAGTGCATTGTTATGTTTATGCAATGGACGAGTCTGGCGAATGGAAATTTGATGATTATTACTCAATTAACGAGGAGATGTAGAATATGGAAAGAAAAAAATTGCGAGTTCAAAGACCGGCAGGTGGAGCAATAAGAATCAACAATGAGTCTCTTAAACGAAGAGGTAATCAAGTTGGTGATGGTCCTTATCCTGTAGAGAGAAATCAGTTCTTTTATACTTATTCTGATGGTAGCAGAGAAGTAAGGGATGTTGACATAGATTATGACGACTATTCTAGCGATACATATGAGAACATAAAGAAGAATATAGCAGATAATATTGCTCGTCTCAGAAAGGAAAAGAACCTGAGCTGCGAAAATATAGCGGAAGATGTTGAAGTCTCCAGACAATATATTGCGCAGATCGAAAACGGTGAAAGAAATGTGTCTTTAGAAGTGCTTGCCAAAATTGCATTTTCTCTTGGCGTAAGTGTTGAATTCTTGATTAAGAAAAATCCGTTTAAACCCTGTAATGTTTACATAGATAAATTAGTTGCTGAGTTAAAAGAACTGGAGCCTAAACGTCAAAAGGTGATATGTGCAGAAATTATTGAAAGGCTGTGGAGCGAGAATGATTGAAAAGATGAATCCTCTATATGACAAAATAATAGCAGCGGTGAGCGAAGATGGCAACTATGTAGATGTCAGAGAAGTTGCTCTTACTGCATATGATAGAAAAATGTTTGAAGTAGCAGAAATCTTCGCAGAAAAGGCGTTAAGCATTAATAGTATGGATAAAAGCCTATTGACACTCGTTGCAGATTTGTCACTGAGAAGAAAAGATTATGAGTCAGCTCTTTATTATTTGAGCGAATGTAAGAAATATCATAAATTAGATAAGAAAGAATTACACAATTATTTTAAATGCATGGAACAGTGCGAAAGAGCAATCGATGATAAAGATGTTGAAGTCATCAGCCGATTATATGCAGAGGATACTTTGAATGCGTCGGAGCGGTATTTACTCCTGAACTACAATAAAAATAAGAACGATGCAAAAGTGTGGGAGATGTATTTCGATTCAAAGGAAAACGCAGGAAAGATAAACGATAGGAATGTATTTAAGAATGCCTGTATCTATGCAGACGAACGGTGGGAAATATACTTGACTTTTAGAGTAGAGTATTCTGTTGAGCATCATGCATGGCTTTCTCGTATTGTTGTTAAGTCATTGTTGGATGATGCAAGCAACGAAGTGATGGTTGCGGATAATGCTGATGCTACTATGCTTGTAAGCAAACTTAAAATTAAAAACGTCAAGGATACTCTGTATAAAACAAAAAAGGGAACTGCGGTTTGCCTTGAACAAAAAATTAGGGTTAGAGAATTAAACCCGGAAAGTGAGGAAAAAGATGCGCTATCATAAATATAAGCATAAGCCTGGAGGTTACTTTGTAAAAAGAAATCGTTTTGGGAAATATTCTACGATTCCTGCAAAGAATGTAGGCTTGGCAGGTGGAGGTTGTTTGGGGTGTTTGATGCCTTGTTTATATGTGCTTGCGATTACGATAGGACTAATTGTTATTTTACTATAGTAGATAATTAGACCTTGACTTGTAAAATAAAAGGTAAAAGATTTGGTAAGAAAGATTATACAATTATTTGTGTATGGTTGATATACAAAATGCTGAATATAACAAAATTCATTGATTAAACTGCCAATATATGTTATAATATTCCACAGTGTACAAAGTATGCTTATTGATTTTACATAGATGGGAGGTTTAGAGATGAATAAGACTGAACTCGTTGAGGCAGTTGTTGCTAAAGCAGGTATATCCAAGAAAGATGCTGATGCCGCTGTAAAGGCTACATTTGAAGCAATCACTGAAGCTATGGCTAAAGGAGATAAGGTTGCGCTTGTTGGCTTTGGCAACTTCGAGGTGCGTGAAAGAGCAGCAAGAAAGGGTAAGAATCCTTTAAATGGTAAAGAGATTGACATTCCTGCATGCAAAGCTCCGGTGTTTAAAGCTGGGAAAGCACTTAAAGATGCGGTTAATAACTAATTGCACAAAAGAAGCCTGTCGCATTCATAAAGAAGCGACAGGCTGTTTTTGTTTGTATAGGGAATTTTTATTGATTTGTGTAGACAGGGCTTTTCAAAATTTTTATGCGTGATGTGCCAAAAAATGTCCATCCTTTGTTGTATAATATTAATCGAGGAAAAGTTATTTTGTTGATTTTGGTAGTGGATATTTCACATGAGTTGTGGTATTGTTTGTTGCTGATGAAAGTGAGGTGTAAATAATACCCGACATTGACAACAAATTTTCAGAAATTATAGAATTGGCAGAATATTGATATACTATAAGAGAAGGAGTTGTCAGAAATGATGAAAATAACAATGAACTTAATTCTTCGTTATAAAGATTATTTAATTGACGAGGAAAAGAGCGAAGTAACAATTGAAAAGTATATACGAGATATAAAAACATTCTATGAGTGGATCAAGGATAGAGAACTGACGAAAACACTTGTGCTTGAATATAAAACCAAGCTTGTGGATGAATACTCACCTGCAACGGTAAATTCAGTCCTGGCCGCATTAAACGGATTCTTCGCATATAATGAATGGTATGTTCTCAAAGTAAAAAGCCTGAAGCTTCAAAGACAGTTGTTCTGCCAAAGCGAAAAGGAACTGACAAAGGCAGAATATGAAAGACTCTTGAAAGCAGCAAGGGATAAGCAGAACGAGCGATTGAATCTAATAATGCAGACTATATGCAGCACAGGGATCAGAGTCTCGGAATTATGCTATGTGACCGTGTCAGCGGTAAAGCAAGGACAGGCACAGGTAAAGCTCAAAGGTAAAATTCGTATTGTGTTCTTTACAAACGAACTGTGTAGACTCCTGAAAAAATATATTCAGGAACAGGGGATAGAAGAAGGATGTGTGTTCAGAACAAGAACAGGAAGACCATTAGACCGTCATAGTATATGGAAGGCAATGAAAAGTCTATGTGAATCGGCAGGAGTATCATCTGAAAAGGTGTTTCCACACAATCTTAGACATCTGTTCGCACGAACCTTCTACGGAATACAGAAGGATATTGTAAGACTTGCCGACATTCTCGGACACTCAAGTGTTAATACCACAAGAGTATATACAATCGAAAATGGAAGTATCCATCGTCAACAAATGCACAGACTTGGTCTGGTCCGAATGAACGTATAAAAAATACCACATAATCTGCATTATGTGGCAAAACCAAAATCACAAAATTCAATTTCTGTACATAATTATAGCAAAATTAGCACTTAAAGTCAATGAAACAAGGGGTATTATTAAAAATTCATCAAATCGAATAAATTTAGACAGCAAAAATTGACCAATACCATAAAAAGAGGTGGAATTGGTCTGAGGCTCTTTCAATATTGGAAAACAGAAACTTCAAATCAAAAGAAAAGATATAAAAAAGCATCTGTTTTCAAAGCAATAAACCCACATAATGCAGATTATGTGTGCTTGCAGTAATTTAGAGAGGAATTAGGTATGGAGGAAGCAGAATTAAGAAAGCATAGATGTTGTTTTACAGGTCATAGACCTGATAAGATGACATTGGGTGAAAAAGATATAAAACCATTGCTTGAAAAAGCAATTGACGAAGCAATAGAGGAAGGATTTGTAACGTTTATAACCGGTATGGCGATGGGAACTGACGTTTGGGCGGCTGAGGCTGTTCTCGAAAAGAAAAAGCAAAATAGTGAGTTGCATCTCATATGTGCATTGCCACATCCGGGCTTTGAAAAAAGACGAAGTGAAATAGAAAAGAACAGATTTATTGAGATAACAGAAAAAGCGGATTACATAAAGCTTGTTAACGACCATTATTTCACAGGGTGTTATCAGGTGAGAAACGAATGGATGGTCAATCACAGCGCAAGGGTGATTGCAGTGTATGACGGACAAAGTGGAGGTACACGTAATACAATAAGATATTGTGAAAAAGTGGATGTCGAAGTTGTAA
>SVNW01000019.1 GCA_015066745.1 Ruminococcus sp.
AGTAAGAGAATGGTTTTGTCCAACATGTGGAACACATCATGACAGAGATGTAAATGCAGCCATAAATATAAGGAATGAAGGTATGCGAATAGTTTTGGCATGATAAAAATAAAAACCGTAGGACATATGGGGTTAGCTCGCTTATGCTTAGTACGTTAGTACTATCGAACGAGAACCGAAACTTATCTATAGAGATGGGATGCCCCCACCTCTATAGGTGGGGGAGGATGTCACTTGTCTGAATTATCCTTTTTGGTATTGACTTAAAAAATAGTAGTGATTATAATATAAACTGTAAATAAAATATTATAGTCTTCCGGATTGTACCGGAAAAAAATGACCCGATTAATAAAAATCAGGTCATTTTTTTATATTAAGAAGAATTACTTGATAACTCTTACCTTTATTACATTAGCTATACCGCTAAGCTGTGCTACGATAGCATCGTCAATGTCCTTGCCTGTTGCATCGATCATTGTGTAAGCAAAATCCTTCTTGCTCTTGTTGAGCATATTTTCGATATTTGCACCACTACCGCTGATAACAGATGTGAGGTTTGCGATAACTTCAGGAACATTCTTGTGGATAACACAGATCTTAGTACCTACAGCGTTCATTTCAGCATCAGGAAGGTTTACTGAGTTCTTGATGTTACCAAATTCGATGTAGTCGATAAGTTCGTTTGCAGCCATAACAGCACAGTTATCTTCACTTTCAGGTGTTGAAGCACCGAGGTGAGGAAGAGCAACTACGCCTTCAACGCCGATAACTTCAGCATTAGGGAAGTCTGTTACGTATGAAGCAACCTTACCGCTTTCAAGAGCTGAGAGGAGTGAAGCTGTGTCAACGAGTTCGCCTCTTGCGAAGTTGAGGATTCTTACTCCGTCCTTCATTGAAGCCATAGCGTCAGCGTTGATAAAGCCCTTTGTGTCAGCTGTGCATGGAACGTGAAGTGAGATATAGTCAGCGTTTTCAAAAACTTCTTTCTGAGAAGCAACAACTGTTACTTTTCTTGAGAGTTTGAGAGCAGCGTTTACTGAAAGGAATGGGTCTGTACCAACAACCTTCATACCGAGTGATACAGCAGCGTTTGCTACGAGTATACCGATAGCGCCAAGACCGATAATACCGAGTGTCTTACCCTTGATTTCAGGACCTGCAAACTGTGACTTGCCTTTTTCTACGAGCTTGCCAACCTGGTCACCTTCGTTCTTGAGTGAAGGTACCCATGCGAGAGCGTTTGCGATTTTTCTTGAAGAAAGGAGAAGACCTGCGATAACGAGTTCCTTAACTGCGTTTGCGTTTGCACCAGGTGTGTTGAATACGCAGATACCTTGCTCAGCGCACTTTTCAACAGGAATGTTGTTTACGCCTGCGCCTGCTCTTGCGATAGCGAGGAGATTTGAACCAAATTCCATGTCGTGCATAGCAGCTGAACGAACCATTATTGCGTCAGGATTTTCAGGAGCATCAGCAATAGCGTATTTTGTTTTATCAAAAATATCTGTGCCTATAGCAGCAATTTTATTTAAAGTCTGAATATTGTACATAGTGAAATTACCTCCGTTATGGATTAAGCATTTTCAGCTTCGAACTTCTTCATGAATTCTACGAGCTTTTCAACGCCTTCGATTGGCATAGCATTGTAGATAGAAGCACGCATACCGCCAACTGAACGGTGACCCTTGAGGTTTTCGAAACCTGCAGCCTTTGATTCTTTTACAAACTTAGCATCGAGTTCTTCGTTGCCTGTAACGAAAGGAACGTTCATGAGTGAACGGTCTTCCTTAGCAACAGTAGCCTTGAAGAGTTTGCTCTGATCGAGGAAATCATAGAGGATAGCAGCTTTCTTTTCGTTGTGAGCCTTCATAGCTTCAAGACCGCCCATTTTCTTTATCCACTTGAATACCTTGCCACAGATATAGATACCGTAGCATGGAGGTGTGTTGTAAAGTGAATCGTTGTCAGCCTGTGTCTTCCACTTGAGCATTGTAGGTGTGCCTGGAAGAACTTCGTCTGTGATAAGGTCTTCTCTGATGATAGCGATAACAACGCCTGCAGGACCTATATTCTTCTGAACACCGCCGTAAATAACACCATACTTTGTTACATCAACAGGTTCTGAAAGGAAGCATGAAGAAACGTCTGAAACGAGGATTTTACCCTTTGTATTTGGAAGAGTTTTGAACTTTGTTCCGTAGATCGTGTTGTTTTCACAGATATATACATAGTCTGCATCTTCAGGAATGTCAAGGTCTGAACAATCCGGAATGTATGAGAAGGTTTTGTCAGCAGAAGATGCAACAGCAACAGCTTCACCGTACATCTGAGCTTCCTGGTAAGCTTTCTTTGCCCACTGACCTGTAACTATGTAAGCAGCTTTCTTGTTCTTCATAAGGTTCATAGGAACTGCTGCGAACTGCTGAGAAGCACCGCCCTGAAGGAAAAGTACCTTGTAGTTATCAGGAATGTTCATAAGATCTCTGATATCTTTTTCAGCGTCCTTGATGATTTCATCATATGCTTTTGAACGGTGTGACATTTCCATTACGGACATGCCTGTTCCCTTGTAATCAAGCATTTCATCTGCGGCTTCTCTGAGAACTTCTTCAGGAAGAACAGCCGGACCTGCACTAAAATTGTAAACTCTGTTCATTTAAAAAACCTCCGTAACTATGTAGTATAGTTAAAATTTTAAAAAATTTATAGAACTTTATACTATGATAAAATAATATATAGACATTTATTATTATATGCTTTTTAAAGCAATAAGTCAATATTCTTAGAGGGTTATCGAAAAAAAAAATTAGTGTATGAAGAATTTTTGTTGATACAGCACAAAGAGGATAAAATCATACGACAAAAAAATAACAAATTGCTGTTGATGTTTGTAAGGGCGGGTCTTAATTTTTTGAAAATGGATAAAATATAAAAATGTTTTTTATTGAATAGAGAACAAAAAAGTATAGTATGTAATTTATAAAAATGTTATAATAGAATTAGTACAATGTTTATAATAAAGAAGAAAGACGATACATAAACATAGGAGGACTTCGTATATGAATCATTCAAGTATTATTATGTATACAACCGAAGACGGTTTGACGAAAATAGAAACTACCTTTGAAGAAGATACTGTATGGCTATCTATTGATCAGATGGCAAAGTTGTTTCAGCGTGACAAATCCACTATATCGCGTCATATCAAAAATATTTTTGAAGAAGGTGAATTACAACGAGTTTCAGTTGTTGCAAATTTTGCAACAACTGCCACCGACGGAAAAACCTACAACGTTGATTACTATAACCTTGATGTAATCATCTCTGTAGGTTATCGGGTGAAGTCTCACCGTGGTACACAATTCCGTATATGGGCTATGGGAATTTTAAAGGAATATATGAAAAAGGGATTTGTATTAGACGATGACCGCTTAAAAAGACTTGGCGGTGGCAATTATTTTGATGAATTGCTTGCCCGTATCAGAGATATCCGTACCTCTGAAAAAGTATTCTGGCGAAAAGTTTTGGAAATCTACGCTACCAGCATAGATTATGATCCAAGTGCGGAAAACTCTATTTTATTTTTCAAGCAGGTTCAGAATAAAATGCATTGGGCGGCTCACAAGCACACAGCTGCAGAAGTTATTTACCAACGTGCCGATGCTGAAAAGGATAATATGGGACTTACTTCATGGGCTAATGACACTATTCGCCGCTCTGATGT
The DNA here is from genome assembly GCA_015066745.1 of Ruminococcus sp. Taxonomy (GTDB): domain Bacteria; phylum Bacillota; class Clostridia; order Oscillospirales; family Ruminococcaceae; genus HUN007. Next base: position 3,725 of record SVNW01000019.1, read on the forward strand.
TGAAGTTGCGAAAAATTACCTTACCCAGCAGGAGTTAGATGCTTTAAATAAGATAGTTACAGCCTATCTCGATATTGCCGAAGTACATGCTCTCAACCAAGAACCTATGTATATGAAAGACTGGTTGGAAACTATTGATGATTACCTGAAAATGACCCGTCGTGATATTCTTACTAGTAGCGGTCATATCAGCCATAAGCAGGCACTGGATAAGGCTCATGCTGAATATACTAAATACAAAAGTCGTTTGGAAAGCACCATTTCTCCGGTAGAACAAGATTTTATCAAGAGTATTGATGCTTTGGAAGAGATTGTAGATTCCAAAAAAAGATAATCTATTTAATGTTAAAATATAGAGTTTGTTACTTGAAATATTGACTTTTGAGAGGATAATATGGATAAAAATGAGATAATCAAGTTGATTAATGATGCAGAATATAAAACGGTATTTGATTTGTTTTCAGATATTGACAATGCTGAGATAAGAGGCATTCTGCTTGAAATAGCATACGATACGGAAAGTATATCTGTATTGGGATTTGTTGTATTTGCTTTGCATAACACAAATAGTGAGTTCTGGAGCGATTTGGCAATAGAAATTCTTTTAGGGGTGTTATCATACATTGAAGGTGCTTATTCAATAGCATATTATCTTTCAGCAGAAGCACTCAAACAAAACAGAAGCAAGGAAAATATGGAGAGGTTATTGTTTTTTAACAAATTGCCTGAAAAACTTCTTAAAGATGATGAGGCATTGAAAATACAGAATGAAGTGTCATTAATGGATTCAAAATAGGATTTTTTATAGAAAATTAACAGGGGGAACAGCAAAATGGGGCCATATGGAGTAATTTTGACTTTGAAGGAGACATATGATATCAATTGTGTGTATGAAAACATAGTTGGTATTATAAAAAAATGCGGATATTACTTTGTTGCATCAGGCAGTGAGGACTGTCGTAAATTGTATGTCAGTGAGTTTCTTGCTTCAAGGGATTATCAGATAATATACATATTGAGCGGGACGGATAATAAATATTTGGGATTTGATGACGAAGAAAATAAATATACTGATTTTGTAGATTTTGATAATGGTGATTCTAAAGCCATGTTAATAAAGATATTATACGAATACTTCAGGATTTATAATGAAGATTACTTTATTGTTGAGGAGAAAAAAATTTTAGATTCAAAAAGTGTTAAAACGATATATGAAAGCAATGATTGGAATACTTGGAGAGGTAGTGAATTTATGTTAGATAATGATAAAAATTCATACATTCATTATTTCAAAGAAAAAATAACGTATGATCTATACCGTAATGGTAAGTGGCAACTTGTGTTGCGTAAAACGGAAAAATTTGATGGGTTAAAGTTAAAAGACCAATTAACTTTGTTGTTTTCTGAAAAAGAATATGAATATTATGAGGAACGCTACAAAACAGAATGGCCTGAATATTATTATGATTTACTGTATCTTAATACCGGAACATTGTCAGGGTCAGTTAAAATTCATATTTCTGAGCAGGTAAATGAATTTAACGATGAGGTTTTTGGTCACATAGGAAGTGGAATAGATATAATAATGGCTGTAAATTATATTCCCGGTGAAGAAAAAGTGCTAAGGGAGATTATGCAAAAATATTTTGAATGGTACCCCGATGATTATATGTACAACACAAACGAATACGATTATTCCGAAACAGGTGAACGTATATACACCAAAGATACCATATCAACTTTCGGAGAGTAAAAAAACAATATCTACCCACCCCGCAACCATGCCGATTCAAAAGAGTCGCATTTCTTATTATGGGATAGAATTTTATGTTGTTACTATTCAAATAATTATAGATTGTGAACGAACAAAAAAATGAACGCTTACTTTGACTTTTTTGAAAATGGATAAAATATAAAATTTTTGTTTTTATTGACAAATGTAAAATAAAATGTTAGGTGGCTATTACAGAATACATGGTAGCCAAAGATAAAGCCGGGGAGATTATAGATGACGCTAAAGAAAACATAGAAGATATGTTTTACTCTGCTACAACTGCAGCAACAGCGTTTGTATTTTCTGCAACAGGTATAATAGATGAAGCACTTGACGGTATCAGGAACTTAGCGGTTATAAAGACGGCATCGGAAATAAAAGAAGATGTAAAAAATAAACTCACATCAGGAATAAATGACCTTCTCGGAGGAGCATTTGATGTAAAAGCAGTATCAACAGCAAACGGAATAGAAATAAATATCGGAAAAGATTTTTGTCTTGAAGTAGGTTGTCCGATGAATGCAGATAAAATGAAAGATATAAAGAACTGGACGATAGATGCTGTATTTGATGACCAAAAGCATGATACCGAGAAGATAAAGAATGTAATAGATACGCAGACATTAGGTAATATAAGAGAAGTATCGGAAACATTGTACAATGATTTACTTGAAATGATAATCAAAGACGGAGAGAGTGCGGAGAGTATCATAGACATAGTGGACTGTATAAATAATGATACTGAGGAATTTAAGAAAGCGTATAAGTGTTTCAAAGATGTTAAGAAGGCTTACGAGTGTATAAATGATGAGTCGGGGATTTTAGCTAAGTACATGGGTGAGGATACAACAACAATTAAGTACAGAAATTATTATGGCACAAAACTAAGATTTCCAAAACAAACGCCGCAAAACATATTACGCTCAATTGAAAAAAAGAAAGAATCAGAAAAGGATGGAGAGAGGCTTGAAGCTGAAGTTGCAGAATTCATATCCAATAAAAAAATAAAGATTGAAGGTTTTCGGGCAAAGGTTGATATAATAGATGATAATGATAAAAGGTTAAACACTGCCGGAGATATTGATGTAGAAACTGATAAATATTTAATCGAGGTTAAAATAAATATCAAACAATTACATTATGATAAACAAATATCAAAATATACAGATAAATATCATGAGAATTTCTTGAATTTTAAAAATAAAAAAGTTATAGTATATGTTGAGGAAAAATTTGATAAAGCTGATTTGCAAGGTAGACTTAAAGGTCATTATGATAATTCAGTATCTGATGGGGCGATAATAGTGAATTCTAAAGAAGAACTGGGAAAGGTTTTGGAAAAATAATGGGATATTCAGGAGCTATAATAACTGGTTATAAAGGATTTGATTTTGAATTACGAAAAAAAGTATTGGAAGAAATAATGAAAAAGTGCGGTTATTGTTTTGTGATACGTAACGATTATATATTGGTACAAGAGTACTATACATCAGAAGCAAATGTTATAATCGGCTTATGCAGTAATCCTGATGAATGTTGTGTTGATTTCATAAAAGGGCTTGATGATGTTATTGATCCGTTTTACTTTGAAGATGTGTGTCATTCAGATTTAGTATTAAAAATTCTATACGAATATTTGAGAATATTTCCACAGGATATGTATACGGATTATAATACAGTATTTACTAAAGAACATATTTATGAGATCTATAACAGCGATGATTGGGAGAGGTGGGTATATATAAATCCTCGAAACCGAATATATAAAAATATATCAGAGCAAGATTCAAGTATGAAAATAAGATATCCTTTAAAACGAGATGGAAAGTATCAGATAATACTAAGGAAAATAGACGACTTTGATGGTGTTAAACTGAAAAAATATGTTATGTCATTTGTTGAGGAGATGGGGTATAAATATTATATCTATCAAAGAGAAAACTGTTGTTTTGTAGGATTTGTACACAATGTAATATGTATAGACACCGGAGAAACGATTGGAAATTTGTTTGAGATTGATATAAGGGAACAGATTAATTTATATGAAGATGAACACAGTTTTGATATGATTGAGTCTGGGCTTTGTAAAGTGGCTACAATAAAGTACGTTTCCGGTGGCGAAAAATTTATAAAAGACTTTATGCAGAAATATTTTGAATGGTACCCCGATGATTATATGTACAACACAAACGAATACGATTATTCCGAAACAGGTGAACGTATATACACCAAAGATACCATATCAACTTTTGGAGAGTAAAAAAACAATATCTACCCACCCCGCAACCATGCCGATTCAAAAGAGTCGGCATTTCTTATTTTCCATAAATATCAAAACAATATTTATGTCGAAAAAATTTTTGAGTATTCATTAAATATGCTTGTAAAATCGGGCAGAATATTGTATAATGAAAATATATGTGCTTTTTGGGGGAAAATAAAGCATATACAATATTCTAAAGAAACAGGAGGATCCCAAATGGAAAAAACAGCGCAGCCTGTTAAAGAAGTCAAGCAGGGTATCTGGCCTAAGATGAGGACGTGGATATATGAGCACAGATATTATCTGTACGCATTTTTCATACCTGCTATCATCATGACTCTTGCATATGGGCTTTTTGACGTTTATCCAATCGGAAACATTATGGGAACAGAGCTTGAGGGACGTTCCAAGCCGCATGACGGTTCTGTTCTGGTACTTGATCTTAACGGTCAGTATGTTTATTATTTCGAAGCACTGAGAGATGCTATCTGGGGTGAAGAAAGTATTCTTTACAACTGGTCACGAAATCTTTCAGGCGAATACATGGGTATTATCGGCTATTATCTTGCCAGCCCGTTTACACTTATCGTAATGCTCTTACCGAGAACCATGCTTCTTGAGAGTCTGCTCATAATGCAGTTAGCAAAGATAGGTTCTATCGGCGTTACATTCAGTTATTACCTGCAGAAATCCAAGAAAATGAGACCGATGAATTCGGTTATCTTTTCAACACTGTTTGCTCTTTGTGCATATGCGGTAATCCAGCTTATGGACCCGATGTGGATAGATGGTCTGATCCTTCTTCCGCTTATAGCACTCGGTATAGAATACCTTGTTGATAAAAAGGCAAGAGTAAACTATATCATTCCTCTTGCAATAATTTTCTTTGCAAACTTCTATATCGGATTTATGCTTGCTATTTTCAGCGTTATATACTTCCTTTACTACCTTTTCTTCGGTACAGAAAAGGAAAGTATGACTATAAAAGAGCTTGCATTTACTGTATTGAGATTCGGATATACATCACTTATTGCCGGTGCTTGTGCCGCTGTAATGGTTCTTCCGGTCTACTTCTCACTTAGTCTTGGTAAGTTTGATTTTACAACACCTGACTATTCAGTACAGCTCCAGTTTGATTCTATAGACATTCTTTCAAAGCTCCTTCCTTCAAGCTATGACACAGTAAGAAACGAAGGACTTCCTGAAATATACTGCGGAACACTTGCAATGCTTATGCTTCCGCTCTTCTACTTCAATGAGAAGGTAAGCTCCAAGAGAAAGCTCGGCTATTCACTTCTTCTCGCTGTTCTTTTCTTCAGTATGTACGTAAAACCGCTCGATATGCTCTGGCATGGCGGACAGGTACCTAACTGGCTTCCTTACAGATATTCATTCATAATGTCATTTGTGCTTCTTTCAATGGGTGCAGAGGCATTTGAAAAACTTGATGGCATCAAGCCAAATGCGATCGGTGGTTCATTCTTCGGAATACTTGCATACCTTTTGCTCGCAGAAAAATTATTCAAATATGAAAACATCGAGATCCTTAACGGATTATGGTTCACAGCCGGCTGTATACTCTGTTTCACTATTCTCGTATCAGCATATAAGGATAACAACACTTCAAAAGCTATACCTGTGACTATCGTTCTTCTTGTATCGGGAGAACTTCTCATAAGTACTTTTGATACGCTCAAGGACATTGATGATGACGTAACTTACAGTATGCGTTCTTCCTACTATGACTATATAGAAGCAGGACGTGCTGCTGTTGAAAAGATGGAAGAACTTGATGACGGACTTTACCGTTCTGAAAAGGTAACAAACAAAAATCCGCTCAGAAGAACTGTAAACGACAATCTTGCATTCGGACTCAAAGGTCTTACACATTCAAGTTCTGTAATGAATGCAAAGATGATCGATATAATCGGAAAACTCGGTTATGTAAGCCGTGGACATTACACAAGATATGACGGTGCAACACCTCTTACAGACTCACTGCTCGGTATCAAATATGTATTTGACAGTGAAAACTCAGGTGTTTCCACTATGTATCCTTATCAGATGTCAACTGTAACAGAGCATAAGGACGGAGATACTACACAGATAGATATCTATAAAAATCCATATGCACTCTCTATGGGATATATGGTTGATGATGATATACTGAATGCACAGCTGAACAATACAACAAATCCTTTTGAAAATCAGAATGAACTTTTAAGCGCTATGATCGGTGAAGAAAGAGAATACTTCAAACGTCTCCAGTTCTCACAGGATCCTATTTATACAAATGTAAGCATAGAAAATGCCGGAAATCAGACAAAATATGTTGCAAATGCAGGCGCAAGCGACTGGACTATCGACTATTTTGTTCACGCAGAAACAGACGATACAGTCTATGTTTATTTCCCGACTATATACGAAAAACAGGTAAATCTCTGGAACGGTATCTGGGACGAAGAACAGCAGTGCTTTAGTTATAAGGGTCAGTTTATTGGAAACTTCTTTGAACATGAACACTACTGCATCAAGCGTCTTGGAAAATATGAAGCAGATACAAACTTCAGTATCCGTATGACTATTGCAAACGAGTACACATATATGTCAGATCAGCTCTTCTACTACTTTGACGAAGATGTTTTTGTGAAGGACATGGAAAAACTCCAGCAGAATCAGTGGAATATTGAAAAATGGTCTGATACTCATATAGAAGGTAATGTTACAGCACAGGAAGGTCAGATATTCTTTACATCTATTCCTAACGAAAAGGGCTGGACAGTAAAGGTTGACGGCAAGAAGGCGGAGATAACAGAAGTAGCAGGCGGATTTATCGGTATAAAGATGGAACCCGGTACACATGAAGTTGAGATGACATTCTTCCCGGCAGGTATGCCTCTGGGTATTATCCTCTCAATCGTGGGAATAGGTCTTGTAGTTGTATTCTTCATGATAGACAACAACAAAAAAGGTTTTAAATTTATGAAGAAGGAAAAGACACCAACACCGGCTCCTGCACCAACAAACGCATAAATTGAAAAAATAAATGCTGTCCTTTTGAAAAAACAGGACAGCATTTGTAATGTATTTTTCATTAACAGGAGGACTTATGGAAAGGCTTGATAAATATATAGCTGACAGAACCGAAATGTCGAGAAAAGACGTAAAACAGCTTGTGAGAAAAGGTTGTGTATGTATAGACGGCAAAGTTGTATCCGATGCTTCGGCAAAGGTTGAAACGGGCAGTGAAGTATCTGTAAACGGAAAAAAACTCAGAACAAATACAAACACCTATATAATGCTAAACAAGCCTGAAGGTTGCGTCTGTTCTACAAAAGACAGTGTATCACGTACAGTTCTTTCATATGTTCCGCCGACGCTTAAAGTAAAAAATCTTTTTCCTGCAGGAAGACTTGACAAGGATTCGAAGGGGTTTGTACTTCTGACAGATGACGGAGAGTTTGCACACAGAATATTATCTCCGAAAAAACATCTCCCTAAGTATTATCTGGTCAGATTAAGGGAAAAATATAATGTGAAATATGAGGCTGCTTTTCTTGAAGGAATAGTCATAGACGGAAATGAAAAATGTCTTCCTGCCAGGGTAAGCGGTATACCCGAAAATGAAAAGTATGCTTTTATAGAGTTACATGAAGGAAAATTTCATCAGGTAAAACGAATGTTTGAAGCTGTTGAAAACTCTGTTGAAAGTCTGTACCGAACACAAATCGGAGGGCTTGCTATAAGTCCTGATTTAGCCCCCGGAGAGTGTTTGGAACTATTGAACAATGATGTTGAAAAAATGTTGTCCGAAACTGTATTTACAGATGTACTTGAAACACTACAAAAAAGCTTTTGGGCATATTTAATAAACAACGATTTATAAGTTTGGGTAAATAGGGGCTTGCAATTAGGGTATAAAATTTGTTATTATATTAATGTAGTCAATTTGTATTGGCAAAAATACTGTTTAGGAGGCCTATCTAGCATGGCAAGTTTATCGTTACGTGGAATCTATAAGAAATATCCAGGCGGTGTAGTGGCCGTTTCTGATGTAAATGTAGAGATTAGAGACAAAGAATTTATAATTTTGGTTGGACCTTCAGGTTGTGGTAAGTCTACAACACTTAGAATGATCGCAGGTCTTGAAGAAATTTCCGAAGGTGAATTATATATCGGTGACCGTCTTGTAAATGACATCGCACCTAAGGACAGAGATATAGCAATGGTTTTCCAGAACTATGCTCTTTATCCTCATATGACTGTTTTTGAGAACATGGCTTTTGGTCTTAAGCTCAGAAAAGTACCTAAGGATGAAATCGCTCGCAAGGTTGAAGAAGCTGCAAGAATTCTTGACCTTACACACCTTCTCGAAAGAAAGCCAAAGGCTATGTCAGGTGGTCAGCGTCAGAGAGTTGCGCTCGGTCGTGCTATCGTTCGTAACCCACAGGTATTCCTTCTTGACGAACCTCTTTCAAACCTCGACGCAAAGCTTCGTGCACAGATGAGAACAGAGATCGCTATGCTTCATAAGAGACTCGGTACAACATTCATCTACGTTACACATGACCAGACAGAAGCTATGACAATGGGTGACAGAATCGTTGTTATGAAGGACGGTTTCGTTCAGCAGATCGATACACCTCAGAACCTCTACCTCAACCCTGTAAACAAGTTCGTTGCAAGCTTCCTCGGTTCACCACAGATGAACATGGTTGATGCAGTTCTCAGAAATGAAGGCGGCAGATACTATGTTGAATTCGGTTCAAGTGATACTAAGGTTTCAAGAGGCGTAAGATATCAGATCGCTATTCCTGATGAAAAGTGCAACCCACAGCTTGCTAACTATGTAAACAAGGAAGTTATAATGGGTATCCGTCCTGAAAGCATTCACGATGAACCACAGTACCTCAACAACGCTACAACAGGTATCATCGAATGTACAGTAGAGATCACAGAAATGATGGGTGCTGAAACATACCTCTACCTCAACTGTGAAGGTATTTCTCTTACATCAAGAGTTGCTCCTACATCAACTGCAAGAGCTCAGGATACTATCAAGGTTGTTCTCGATCCTTACAAGATTCACCTCTTTGACAAGGAAACAGAAGTTACAATCATGAACTAATATATTATATATATTATATAAAAAAGCTTTCCGTGAAATACCGGAAAGTTTTTTTTGCGTTTTGATTTAAAATTAAATTTAAAATAAGATTTAAAATAAGATTCTCCCCTGTTATCAAGGTGTATAACAGGGGGTGACAATTTTATTTTCCCGGAACATTAAAATCTGAGTCCAGTAAATTGCATAGATATTTTCTGTATGATGACTCAATTGTCTGCTGTGGAACATATCCATTACAGTTTTTGAATTTTGTTATATCGCTTTCATTTTTAAGTACATCTGCAGTGATACGTTCTACATTATATTTATCAAGTATTGAAATTGTTGAGTGAAGGAATTCTTTGATCTTAGCTTCATCATATCCCGGTGCTGCATATATAGAAATATCTGCATGGAGATTATTTATATCCAAAGCATCTTTTCCTACAATGTATGCGGAGTTGCCGTATGTTTTATGATAATATGGTTCAACACCATTTGGCAGAAGTGATGATGTGTCGTTTTCACAGCTTTTGTTTACAGGATTACGGAAAGGAGTGTGAATAGAAGTGTAATTAACGTTTTCTTCGCTATAATTAGAATAATATACATCATCTACGCCAAAAGCCATGTCTGTTGTCTGAGCATTGAGTTCATTGATAAGATTTTTAAGATGATCTTGCTTTGCCTGATGTAGTTCGTATTCGCTTTTAAGAACATTATTTTCATCTATTTCAAATTTTACAATAAATCTGTGCTTGTCAGCAGGAGAAGCTGATTTGTATTTTTCAAGATCACTGTTAAGTACTATGTCTATATGACATCCATAGCCTGATTCCTGAGTGATACTACTTGGACCGTATTCTTCATAATAACGTTCTGTATAAGCATCATGTACGCTGTAGTTGCCTTCACCCACTACATTATTTATGTGTTCATATATCTTGCTGATTTTGTCTAAGTTTTCAACATCGATGACATTAGTTTTTACAGAAGTGATCGTTCCCGAACTTTTATAGAGTATCCATGCTGAGCCGAGTGTTACAGAATCTCTGTTTAATGTGTAGTCAAATTCAAGATAATTCCTGTATGGAGCAAAGCTAAGATCATAATATCTGTTCATAAACGTTTCGTAATCGGCATATCCGGTTTCAAGCGGAGAACCTGTAGCAGCCTTTTCAACGAGTATTTTTGTAATGCCTGAGTATTGTTTTGTTGTATCAGTATTTTCGGCTGACGGAGCTTCGGTGGTTGTTAAAACAGTAGTAGTTGGAGCTTCTGTTGCAATTGTAGTCACTGCAGGTGCTTCTTCTGTAATAATTGTAGTTGCTAACGGTGCAGTTTCTTCTGTTACTTCTGCAATCTGCTGAGTAACAGCGTCTGTTACTGCCGGAGCTACGGTTGTTACTTCCTGTGTGACAGCAGGAGCAGATGTTAATGGAGTGTTTTCAGTTTCAGTATCGCATGAAGCGAGTGAAAATGCAGATAATAATGTGAATAAGCTGATAATTACTTTTTTGTTAAACATAAAAATTCCTCTTTCCTTATTTTTGCTGTTGCAAAATACTATATTAATTTTATTTTTTACTTAGATATCAGGGTTTTTCCTTTTCTATAAATAAAGACCGGAGAAAACCAAAAAGGTTACATAGAAAAATAAATTTTTTTAAAAAATTATTTGTTATGTGTTTTTTCCCTTTCTATAATTAAAGACAGGGAAAAATAAAAAAGGTTACACAAAAAAATAAAAAAATTCTGAAACCTATAAAAATCATAAGTTTCAGAATTTTTTATTATTTATAAAGTGATATTATTTATCGGTTACTTTGTATATCCAGCCGAATTTGTCTTCGAGTTTACCGTACTGCATACCTGTCATAGTATCATAAATTCTCTGTGATACAGGTCCTATCTTGTTATCGTTTATTGTCATAACCTTGTCGCCCCATTTGAGAGTACCTACAGGTGAGATAACAGCAGCTGTACCTGTGCCGAATACTTCGTCAAGCTTGCCTGCGTCATAAGCGTCTGCAACTTCCTGAATAGCTATACGTCTTTCGGAAACTTTGAGACCCCAGCTCTTTGCAAGTTCGATAACTGATTTACGAGTGATACCTGAAAGGATAGAACCCTGAAGTTCAGGAGTAACAAGTTCGCCGTCTATGATGAAGAATATGTTCATGGAACCTACTTCTTCTACATATTTCTTTTCGATACCGTCGAGCCAGAGAACCTGTGAGTAGTTCTGCTTGTGAGCTTCGTCCTGTCCTGCGAGTGATGCTGCGTAGTTTCCGCCTGTTTTTGTAAAGCCCATACCGCCCTGTACTGCACGTACATAATTCTGTTCAACGTAGATGCTTACAGGATTGAGACCTGTAGAATAGTATGCACCTGATGGAGAGAGAATGATGATAAACTTATATGTGTCAGCAGGACGAACGCCGAGGAATGGGTCGCAAGCTATGATAAAAGGTCTTATGTAGAGAGAAGCACCGTCTGTGTGTGGTACCCAGTCTTTTTCAATATTTACAAGCTTGTTGAGTGCTTCTACGCAAAATTCAGGATCGATTTCCGGAATAACAAGACGCTGGTTTGAAACGTTGAGTCTTTTGAAGTTTTCTTCAGGTCTGAAGAGCTGTATTTCGTCGTTTGCTGTTCTGTATGCTTTAAGTCCTTCAAATACTTCCTGAGCATAGTGCAGACACATAGCAGACGGCATAAGGTCGAGTGGTCCGTAAGGAACGATACGTGCATCATGCCAGCCCTTTCCTGTTTCATAATCCATTATGAACATGTGGTCTGTAAAAATATGACCGAATCCAAGATTGCTTTCATCAGTCGGTTTTGCTTTTGGAGATTTTGTTAATTCGATACGAATATCCATAGTTTTAATCAGCCTTTCGATTTTTATAAAAATTTTTAAGATAAAAATATTTGTTTGTCAAATATCCTTTGATACATAAATATAGTGTCAGACTTCTATATAAGCCTTTTTGTACTTACAGCAATACTTGCTTACTGCGACATATGCGACTGCAATTAAAGAAATAACGGTAATAACTACTGCAAAAATTTTAAAAAATTTCCTCATATAAATATTCCCCCATTACATTATAATGTAAAAAAGTCTCATGTATATAGTATAGCACATTTGATTGAAATTTACTATAGATATTTTAAAAAAAATATTGAAAAAAATCAGCATTGGTATTATTATGATAGATAGATGAAACTTTGCTTATTGAAACTTGCATATAAATGTTTACTGTGCTATACTAATATGGGTAAAATGTTTTACCGGGAAGTAAAAACGGAGAATATAAAAAACAGGAGTAGAAAAACACGATGTATAAAATGTTAATAGTAAATGATGAACTTTCAGAGTCGCAGAATATGCTGTATACGCTGAAAAATGAGCTTGATAATTTTCTTAGTGACTTGCAGACTGCGTCATCCGAATCGGAAACACTGGAGAAAACAGTAAAGTTTATGCCTGATTTTATAGTTATGGACGTGGATCTGGGCAAAGAAAGCTGGAAAGAAACGATAAAGACTATAAAAATGAGCAACAGTTACAGTCAGGTGATACTTATTACAGCGTATGACTGTTTTGATGACGCTGTATCGCTGAGTGTAGATGACTATCTGCTTAGACCTGTCAGACTGACAACGATTACAGATTCTTTGTACAAACTTGCGAAAAATATTTCCGAGTCACGCAAAAAGAATGATTATGCCATGAAAATAAGGGAAGATTACGAAAAAGCAACAAATGTCCTTGAACAGATAAGAAAAAAATATTTACGTCTTATCGAAAGTGATGATGAAGAAAAATCTTCTGACAATGATGTTGTTCAGATAACAGACAAGTATATAGTCTGTAACTATAATAAAAATATAAAACTTGAAGAACTTGCAAGCGAAATAAATATAAGCAGATATCATCTGTGTCGTATATACAGAGAAAAAACAGGTGTTAACTTCACAAATACTCTTGCAGATATACGCATACTGAAGTCAAAAGAACTTATAGTTCAGAGTGATATGGCAATAAAAGACGTTGCTATGTCTGTCGGATATACAGATGTAAGTTATTTTTCAAGACTTTTCAAGAAAGTAACAGGGATATCACCAAATGATTATCGTAAAGCAGCATACAGTATGTCAAAACGTTAAGAAACGGAGGCAATTTTATGACTATAAGAAGAGCCGAAACAAAAGACATGGAAGGTGTAAATAAGCTTCTAAGACAGGTTCTTATGATACATCACAACGGCAGACCCGATATTTTTAAGCCCGATGTTAAAAAATATACGGATAATGAGCTTAAAGAAATTTTTTCAGATGATGAAAAACCGGTTTTTGTGGCTGTCGATACCGATGAGAATGTTATAGGATATGCGTTCTGTATGTTTTTGCAACAGAAAAACAGTAATATACTTACAGACATAAAGACATTATATATAGATGATCTGTGTGTCGATGAAGAAAAAAGAGGAATGCATATCGGCAGTAAGCTGTATGAGTATGTAATAAACTACGCAAAACAAAGTGGCTGTTACAATGTTACACTGAACGCATGGTCGTGCAATGAAAGTGCAATAAGATTTTATGAGAAATGTGGCATGGTACCGCAGAAAATAGGGATGGAGAAAATATTATTATAAAATTTTAAATAGTTACATTAAAGTGTACACATTTTCTTGGGGTGTACACTTTATAATTGTAAAAAGGAGTATGGGAAAATAAGATGAGAAAATTAAATAAGATGTTTTCGTTTATAATGATATGGACGATAATGGTATCAATGGCAGGGTGTGCAAAAGAAAACACAAAAAAGAAAGAAAGTTTATCAGTTCCTGAAAATAATACATCATCTGTTGAAACGGTTGATAAAAATACTAAGATGGATACACGTTATCGATTAAACAAAATAGAAGGACAGTATGGAAGACTACATGATATTAAAGAGATAGGAGATAGTGTGTATATAGCCGGAAATGAATATTTTTCCGGTAATACAAAAGAAATAATTTCAGTTATTGATATTGAAAACAAAGAAGAAAAATTAATTAAAGAATATGATGAAAGCAAGATGCTTGGTGATTCAGAAATTAAAAGTATGCAAGAATATATATATGATGGTATTTATCGTGTATATAAAACTGACAAAGGCATGCGTATTGTAAAAATAGATTTGTCATCAGGTCAGACTGAAGTGGTATTTCAAACCGAACAGGATATGGAGATACAATATTTTGGGGTTTGTAATGACAGAAAATATATTTGTCAAGTTGGCGTAAACGGTAAAATAGTAGATGTTTATGATACTGATTTTAATCATATAGGAGCTTTAGAATTTGACAGTGGTGCTATTATCTCTAAATTATTTTGTGATGATATGAACAATACATATGTTTTTATACATAACGAAAGTAATAGAGAAAATGTACTGTATAAATATGATATTGAATTCAACAAAATTTATCATTATATTTATAGCGATATGAATGGTTATCCTTTTGCAATGTTTAAAGAAACGTACTCAGATAATAATGTGATCGCAACAATTGATGATGAAAGCAATATATTTATAAATGTAATAGATGCACAAACAGGAGAAACACTTGACAGATATGAGTTTAGTGATAATGAATTATGTAATATATATTCCGGAGCGATGGGATATGAAATGCTTCTTATGTGCGGTGATGGAATATATGGATATAATTATTCTACAGACCAAAAAGAACTTTTATATGGGTATGACTATGAAAATATACCTTATGGATTGACCAGTGACTCAGATATGATTAAGATTAATTATGTTTCGGATACTGAAGAAATAACTGAAGGAATAAAAGTCATAGATTCACAGGGAAGTGTGATTAATAAGATACCGTATATAAAAAATATTGATGGATTTATTAGTTCAGCATATATAACAGAAGACGGGGGAGTTTGTTATATAGAAGAAGAATACAATCCTGCTTATATGGACGATAACATGGGTGGACATATTATTCATTATATAGCTCCTGATGGAAACCATTCATACTATAATGTACCGGCAGAAAATACAGAAAATTATCCGCTGTTTGTCACTGCCGATTCAAATAAAAATGTATTTATCGGTGAAAGAGGAGCAGATGGTTTTGAACTTGTTGTAAGTATATATGATATATCCGGAAACTTAATAAAAAAATTAAATAAAAATGATTTTCATGGCTTGAATTTTTATTTTATGAAAAACGGCGAGCTTTGTCTAAGTCTGAGTGAGAGAAATGAAGAGAACAACTTATATTCCTTAAATTGCAGTAGTGACAAATATGCTCTTTTAAAAGAAAATTTTGGTGGTGGTGTTGCTTGCACAGGTGACAACGACAATGATATATATATTACTCTATCAGGTTCAATATATAAATATTCATTTGAAACAGAAGAATTTACTAAAATGTTTAGTATGGAAGAGACAGGTGATATATCTGCGATTAATGGTAATATAGAGAAGATGTCGTATATAGGAGATGACGAATTTATAGTATCAATGAGAACAGAAGAAGGTTTATCGTGTTACAAGTTTGAAAAGTATCAGACTGAAGCTGTACAGACTATAACTGTCGGGGCATTTTATTTCGATGATACTATGATGGAACATATTACAAATTTCAATGATGACAACAAAGATGTAAGGATAGTGACCAAATCATATGCAGGAGTTGAATTAATAAATCAGATGCATATAGATTTGATAGAAAATAAACTTGATATGATTATCTCTGATGATAATCTCTCAATTGATGATTATAGCGCTGATATGTTCTGTGATTTGTCAGACTTTTTTGAAAAAGATGAAGATATAATAAAAACTGATTACTATGAAAATATAGTTGAACTTTATAATGAAGAAGGAAGTATGCATAAGATATCTCCGAGTTTTCAGATTTCAGCTCTGGTTGGGCGTGCGGAAGATATGACGCAAAATCAGGGAAACGGCTGGAGTGAAGAAGAGTTTCTTGCTTTTGCTGATAATCATAATATATTCGACAAAATGAATTATACATTTTTTATGAGAACTTTTATTCCATACTTTTCAGATAACTATATTGACAGACAAAATTATACTTGCAATTTTGTAAATTCACAATTTAAAAACATAATTTCAACTATAAAAGATGATATCGGAAATCTTGGAAATGAATTTTCGGATTGTTATTCGCTTGCAGATAATTCAACAGATCTTATTATGGAAGATATAGATGAATATTCAAGTGCCTATAGTATGTTTAACAATACAGATATTATTTTTAAGGGATATCCTTCAAAAGATAAAAATGGGTTTATAGTAAATCCTGATATATGTTTCTCTATAACTGCAAATTGTGAAAATAAAGAAAAAGCATGGGAATTTATAAAATATTTTCTTCTTGATGAGTATCAGAGCAGTATAACAAATTCTATTCCATTAAAGAAAAAATATGTTGATTATATTTTTGGTAGTTCAGGTCAGATGTCTTCAGATAAACTCAGAAATGAGATAATGGAAGTAATAGAAAACGCTGATATTCTTAATCGTACCAATTCCGGTAGCAGAATATACAAAATACTTGAAGAAGAACTTGCATTATATTTTGATTCTCAGTTAGACATTGATCAGGTGGCTGAGTCAATTCAAAGCAAAGTTTCATTATATCTTAATGAAATAAAATAAGAAAAAATAAAAAGCCAATCCGAACAAGGGTTGGTTTTTTATGGATTAAAATGAGATAGAAAAAATAAAAAACATATAAAATTTTTCATATACTATTTGAATTTATAAAAAAATTTGTTATAATATATAGTATCTGAGGTTATCAGAAATATATAAATAAAATAACGAGGATTACTAATATGGATAAATACAAAAAGCTGGCATCGGACACGCTTATATTTTCCATCGGTACTTTCAGTTCGAAAATATTAAGTTTTCTGTTAGTAGGTTTGTATACCGGTGCCATGTCTACAGAGCAATTTGGTCTGGTATCGAAGATGCAGAATTTTGTTTTGCTTATAGCTCCGATTGCTATTTTGAGTATTGATGAGGCTATTATCAGATTTGGTGTGGAAAAAAATATTCCAAGAGAAAAAGTATACAGTTCGAGTCTGTTTGTAGCATTAGCAGGTATATTGATATCATTATGTGTATTTCCGATAATGGGATTATTTCCGAATTATCAGCCGTATATAAAATACATGATACTGCTTTTGTTTACGTCGCAGTTCAGGTGGCTCAATCAGCAGTATGCAAAAGTAAAAAATTATGTGAAGTTATTTGCTTTTGACGGTATATTGTCAACTATTACACTTACGCTGTTTTCGGTGATATTCCTTTGGGGCTTTGATATGACCGTAAAAGGTTATATGCTGGCTATTATACTTTCAGACGCTATTTCAATAGTTTTTCTGATGTATATGGCAAATATGCATAAGGACTTTGATGTTAAGCTTATAGATAAAAAACTTATAAAAGAGATGATACAGTATACGACGCCACTCATACCTACAACGATATTGTGGTGGGTAGTAAGTTCTTCGGATCTTTTTATGGTGTCGTTATTCAAAGGTGAAGATCTTAGTGGTATATATGCTTGTGCCTATAAAATCCCTAATCTGATATCTGTTGTATCGATAGTATTTTTCAGGGCATGGCAGATGTCGGCTATTACCGAATATAATTCTGCTGACAGAAAGAAGTTCTATACAAAAATATTTGACGGATATATGTCTGTAATGTTTGTAGCGGCTGCAGGGCTTATGCTCTTTTTAAAACCACTTACATTATTGCTTGTCAGTGATGATTTTGAGATAGCGTACAAATATTCACCATATCTTATCATAGGTGTTCTTATGATGAGCTTCTGTACATTTTTAAGCAGTATATATAATGCTACAAACCAAAACGGTATGTCACTTAAAACCAGTGTACTTGCAGCCGGAGTCAATCTTTTTCTTAATTTTCCTGCTATACTTATATTCGGAGCGCAGGGAGCGGCATTCTCTACAATGGTATCATACCTTGTATGTTGCTTTGTAAGAATAGTATCAACCCAGCAGATAGCACGTTATTCAGTAAGCTGGAAAAAGTTCGGTATAAATCTGTTAGTCTTATTTGTAATGGCACTGGTCGTTATATTGGGAGCACCTATTATGTATCTGTGGCTTGCGATAGGATTTGTTGCTATTTTACTTGTAAATTACGGTCCGATAGAGGTTACTGTAAAAAAAGTAGTCGGATTTATAAGATGATTTTTAATAAAAATAAAAACAGTTGGTATCATTTAAAATACCAACTGTTTTATTTTACGCTTCCACTTTTATAAAAGCAAAACTATAAGGGTCAAGTTTGAGTTTTACTGCATCGCTGTCAGCTGTAGGTATTTCTTTTTTACCGACAACTATATTGTATTTGGAATACTTGTGAACTTTACGGTCGATATAACGAACCTTATCTGAACGGTTAATAAATACAAGTATAGCTTTGTTCTGACTTTCCTTGATTCTTGCAAAGCCGACAACATCTTTATCAAAAGCAAGAAATCTGAAAGTACCGTCTTTAAATATACTTGAACTCTTTCTCAATGAACTGAGCTGTTTTGTAAATTCGATAAGTTCTGTATCTTCATTTCCCCATGGATAACAACCTCTGTTGAACGGATCTTTGTGGCCTTCCATTCCTGCTTCGTCACCATAATAAATACATGGAACACCCGGAAGGAAGTACATAAGTACCATAGCAAGTTTAAGAAGAGTTTTACCTTTCTTGTACCGTGCAGGAGTCATCTTGTGTGTTGACATCCATTCCTTATCCTTGTCTTCGATAGATTCGTCACCGAGTACGGATATCGCACGTTCTACATCGTGAGTTGATACGAAGTTCATAAGTACGTCTGTTGCGGGTTTCGGATAGTTTTCGATGATCGTCATGATATTGTTTTTAAATTCAGGATCACCGTCTTTAATATATGAAAGTATAGCATCACGGAAGGGATAATTCATTACGGAGTCGAGTTGACCGCCGAGAAGATATCTTCTCTTTATTCCGTAGCTTTCTGCATTTGAAGCATCTTTCCATACTTCGCCGATTACAAGTTTTTCAGAGCTGACACTTTTCATGGATTTGCGGACGTTGTAGAGGAATGTGTCAGGCAGTTCATCTGCTACATCAAGTCTGAATCCCGATGCACCGAGGGATAACCAGTAGTGGAGTACACCATCATCATCGCAGATAAATTGTGTAAATTTATAGTTGTTTTCATTTGTGTTCGGAAGTGAATCAATTCCCCACCATGCTTCGTATACATCAGGGTAGGAAGTGAAGTTATACCATTCGTAATATTCACTTTCTTTTGAGTTGTATGCACCGACAGTATCATAATAATCATATTTGTTAAAGTAGATGCTGTTTGCACCTGTATGAGAGAAGACGCCGTCAAGTATTACACTTATTCCGTGTGCTTTGGCTTCACTGCATAGTTTTTTGAAGTCCTCATTTGTTCCGAGCATAGGGTCTACCAGTTTGTAGTTAGCTGTGCTGTATCGGTGATTTTCGTGAGACTCAAAAATAGGATTCATGTAGATACAGGTAACGCCGAGACTCTGGAGATACGGAAGTTTTGAGATTATTCCTTCAAGGTCTCCGCCAAAATAGTCGTAGTTCCACATACCTGTTTCAGGGTGTGGTTTGTAAAGAGGTGTACCGCCCCAGTCATCTCTTATGACTCTGTCAGCAGGAATGTCCTTATGTTCTGTACCACTCTTACAGAATCTGTCAGGGAAGATCTGATACATTATACCGCCTTTTAAGAAAGAAGGTGTTTTGTAATCGGCACTGTAGACTGTAAGCTGGAACAGTTCGCCTTCATCAAATCCGCCTATATGTGTGTTTTGTTTTTTAATGTAATATGTTTCTCCTGCTACTGTTGTAAAGAAGTAGTAGTAATAAACACCCGAATAACTTGTGTTAAATGACGCTGTGTAACTTATCGAGTCATTATCTTCGGCAGTTTTGTTCATTTTTATGAAACGCTTTTTAAAACCTACACGGTATATGACCATTACCGGAGCGTCTTCGCTTTCATGTGACAATGGAAGTTTTATGGTAAAGTCACAGAATTCATCTGTTTTTATAGCCCCAAAAGTTGATTTGTAAGATGTATCCCAACTATCATAAATTTTTTTCATAACAAATACCTCGTTTCTGTTCTGAAATTTAAAATTAAAGTGTAAGCTGAATATGATCAAGGCGACAGAGTCTGTACTGTCGCCTTGAAAAAGTTATTGTATTGACAGTACTAAATTAAAGAATTCCCCATATATCTCTAGCATAGTCCTTAACTGCACGGTCAGCAGAAAATACGCCTGCGCCTGCAATATTGTTAAGTGACATCTTAAGCCACTTGTATTTGTCGTTGTAAAGTTCTGATGAAAGTTTCTGAGCGGCTCTGTATGAATCAAAATCTGCGAGTACCATATATGGATCGGAGTTCTGAAGAGAATTTGCAACGTCGTTGAAGTTGCAGCCGTTTATTCCGTGATACATACGATTTACAGCCTGTTTTATCGTATTGTTTGAATCGTAGTAATTTCTAGGAGAATAACCCATAGCTTTCTTGGCTGAAACTTCTTCTGCAGTCATACCGAAGATGATTATATTGTCATCGCCGACAGCCTGTTTTATTTCAACGTTTGCACCGTCGAGAGTACCGAGTGTTATTGCGCCGTTGAGCATAAGTTTCATATTACCTGTACCTGAAGCTTCTGTACCTGCGAGTGATATCTGTTCTGATATGTCGCTTGCCGGCATGAGAAGTTCTGAAAGTGTTACCTTGTAGTCTTCAAGGAAGAAAACATTGAGTTTTTCAGATATTTTCTTGTTCTTTCTGATTTCTTCCGATATGCACCAGATCATTTTTATTATCTGTTTTGCAAGGTAATAACCGGGAGCAGCTTTGGCTGCGAATATATATGTTCTCGGAGTGTAATCAGCATCAGGATTTTCAAGCAGATAGTTATAATCTGCAATGATGTTGAGTGCATTAAGATGCTGACGTTTATATTCGTGTAAACGCTTTACCTGTACGTCAAATATGCTGTCAGGGTCTATTTCAAAGTCAAGATTGCAGTAATTCTTTGCGTATTTTAAGAAGTTTTCCTTATTTGTTCTCTTGATCTTTGCAAGTTCGTCAAGTACGGCTTTGTCGTTTTCAAAAACTCCGAATTTTTTGAGTTCGTCACCGTCTTTAAGGAATTTGTCGCCTATCTTTGAAGAAAGGAGATTTGTAAGTCCCGGATTTGACTGATAAAGCCATCTTCTGTATGCGATTCCGTTTGTGACATTTTTGAACTTGAGCGGGAAGTATTCGTATTCATCGGCAAATACGTCCTGCTTGATTATTTCTGAGTGAAGCTTTGAAACACCGTTTACGCTGTGAGAAGCAGCAACACAAAGAGATGCCATATGTATATGATTATTTTTGATGATAGACATACGGTTTGTTTTTTCGTAGTTGTTTTCACTCAGCTGTGAAAGCTTCTGACAGTATCTGTTGTTTATCTCAACTATGATGGAGAATATTCTCGGAACAATGCTCTTGAGAAGGTTGATATCCCATTTTTCAAGAGCTTCAGCCATTACTGTATGGTTTGTATATGCAAATGTATTTTTTACTATATGCCATGCTTTATCCCATGAATATCCGCAGTCATCGAGAAGTATTCTCATAAGTTCGGGAACTGCAAGGGTAGGGTGAGTGTCGTTTATATGTATAGCAACTTTGTCATGAAGATTTTCAAGAGTTCCGTATACTGACATATGGTTTGTAACGATATCGCCTATTGATGCGGCACAAAGGAAGTACTGCTGACGGAGTCTTAAAGATTTTCCTTCAAGATGATTGTCGTTAGGGTAGAGAACCTTTGAAATAGCATTTGCTATACTGTTCTGACTCAGAGCCTTTGCATAGTCGCCCTGATTGAACATTGCCATGTCAAAGCTCGGTGATTTTGCAGTCCAGAGTCTGAGTACGGATACACCGTCACTGTTATAGCCTGATACATACATATCATATGGTATAGCAAGTACTGTACTATAGTTATGATGTGATATATGATGATACTGACTGTCCCAGTATTCGTGAAGTTCGCCTTCAAAATGAACTTCTACTGCTCTTTCGGGTTTCGGATCGAGCCATACTTCACCGCCCGGCATCCAGTTGTCAGGAAGCTCAGTCTGCCAGCCGTCATCTATTTTCTGTTTGAAGATACCATATTCATAACATATAGAGTATCCCATTGCAGGTATTTCCTGAGTAGCCATTGCGTCGAGATAACACGCGGCAAGACGGCCAAGACCGCCGTTTCCGAGACCTGCATCGGGTTCGTTTTCATATATTTTTTCAAGATTGATGTCATATTCTTTAAGGATATTTCTTACATCTTCAACGATTTCGAGATTATAAAGACTGGTTTTAAGTGATCTTCCCATCAGAAATTCCATTGAAAGATAGTAGATCTGTTTCCTTCCCTGAGAGTTTATTCTGTTGTTAAAACTGTTTCTTTTCTCATTCAGGTGTTCCATTACTATAGTAGAGAGCGCATTGTACACCTGTGTATCAGATGCGTCATCAGGAGCTACATTATAATTTGAATGCAGTGTCTTGATAAGTTCGTGTCTGATATATTCCTTGGACATTTTCTTCATTGCCTTTTCTCCATTCTCCGACGTGAAAATTAATGTGATAAAAATAGTGAATTGTGCTATATTGGTTGATATGATAAATTGAGCATAGCGTCGGGTACTCAAAATCAGTAATATATATAAACATTATACACTAATCAATTAATTAATTCAATACCTTTATCAAACAAAATAAAAGAAAATAAGTTATGCACTTTTTCTGGAAATGGTTAGGTATTATCACCATGAAATAATGGTTTATATTATACACAATGCTGAATTAAAAATATTTATAAGAAAAATTATTATTTACTATTGACAAACAAAATTGACTGTGATATACTAAGGACAGAAAATAAATCACGGAAAAAAATCACCGGTAAGGTGACTTTCCGATTATTTTATTTTTTATTTTACAACCTAAACAACGTCGATAAACTCTCTTTTTCATTTCACTAACTATTTTGTATTTATTCAGGCAAAGATTTGATCCTTCACTTTGACACTTAAAAAAGCATGATAGTAAAAATTAAACAATTGGGCAAACTTGCTGAAAGGCAAGGACGCAAAGCTTAGGGTCTAAACCATTAAAGGTATGACAGCCAGCTGCACAATTTTTAAGCGAACCAATTTTTTAGTGGTCGTTTATGGTTGGAACAGAAGGCTGATACCACCCGGTATCAGCCTTTTAAAATTTTTAGACTATTGTATTTTATGTTAGAAAAAAATTTTAATGACTAAAAATATATTTAATGGGAGGAATCATTATGAAATCGGTAAAGAGAATAGTATCGACAGCGTTAGCGGCTGTTTTATCAATAAATATGTCGACAGCAATAGTTCCTGCAGTAGTTTCTGCACAGGAACAGGATATCACAATTAATGATGTCCTCAAGGAAGGATTAAGCAATTTTGAAACTGCTGTAGATATTTCAGCTTTTGAATATGGAATTTCTGCTGAAGATATTGCACAGATAAGTAGTATCATAAATCAGGTATTTGTAGATCCTGAACTTTTTTATATTAATGTTGGTTCTGTAAATGTAACAGCCAAGAATGGTATAATAACAAAAGTTAAATTTGAATATAATAATACTCCGGAAGAAGTTAATCCTCTTATAGAAAAATTTAATCAGAAGGTTGACAGTATAATAAGCAATAATATAACTGAAGATATGACAGATCTTGAAAAAGCTCTTAAACTTCATGATTATATAGTTCTTAATTCAAAGTATGACCTTGAAAGTACTATAGAAGATTATAACGGCGGAATATCCGCTTATGATATATTGGTTATGGGAAACGGCGTATGTCAGGGGTATGCTCAGGCATACAGCTATCTTCTTAATCATCTGGGAATAGAATCTGTAATGGCTACAAGTGAAGAGATGGTTCATGCGTGGAATCTGGTTAAGATCGATGGTGAATGGTATCATGTTGATGTTACATGGGACGATCCGCTTCCAGATGCAGCAGGCAGAGTAAATCATTCATATTTTATGCTCAGTGATGAGGCTATAGCTACTGAAAGTCAGACAAGACTCAGTGCTCATCACAGTTGGGACAGCAAAGGTATTACAGCAACCAGTACAAAGTATGACAATGAATTCTGGGCAAGTGTAGGTACTGAAATATTTATAAACAACCATCAGTGGTATTTTATAAGTGAAGATGGTCAGTACAGCACATATTCAGCTGATTCAGCTCAGGTAAGTACAAACGTAAGCCTTGATGAAGAAAAGTGGTATGTATGGAATGAAACAACTCAGTTCTGGGCTGGCAAATACACAAGCCTCATAGTTTCAGACGGTAAAGTTTATTACAACACACCTACAATGATCTATTCAATGAATCTTGACGGTTCATGCAAAGAAGGTCTTAAATACGTAAATCCATATGAAACAAACGGTTATATGTATGGTCTGGTACTTGAAAATGACAAGCTTTATGCAGTGATCAAACAAGCTCCTGCTGATGCCGGAACTCTTGTTGAAGTTATGGATCTTCATCTTGAAAATTATTCATATATAGAAACTATGCTCAGTTCGATCGAAGATATGCAGGACGGCGACAGCTCAGTATTTGATGTAACTGAAGAAAAGGTTCTTCCGGCACAGGCGATTGATCTTATAAAGGGCAGAGATATTGAAATCGTTCTTGAGATTGAAGACTCTTACAGCTGGGCAATAAACGGTCAGGATGTAAGCAGTGCTGAAACCAAGGATATAAATCTTGAAATCAATCAGGATAAGGGCGAAGTTCCTGAAAGTATGCTTGCTGATATAGCTTCAGGTAAGGATACAGTAGAACTTGATCTTGAACATGACGGCGAATTTGGTTTCAAGGCAGATATAAGCTACAACATCGGTTCAGAATTTTCTGAAAGACCTGCAACATTGTATTACTACAACGAGTCTGAAAATAAAATGGATAAGGTACAGGACGTAGTTGTAAATGCAGACGGTAAAGTTGTTATATCACTTAATCACGCATCAAGTTATGTGGTAGTAATGGATCAGATAAATATTGATGACAAGACATATAAAGATCCTTCTGTAACTACTGATGTTCCGAAGACAGAACAGCCAACAACTACAGCTCCTTCTGAAACAGAACCTCCTGTAACAACAGAACCGACAACTACAACTACAACTACAACGACTACTGCAGAACCAAGTGTTCTTAAAGGTCTTGGAGATATAAATTCAAACGGTACAGTAGATCTTACCGATCTTACAAAGATATCACTCCATCTTCTGGGAGATGCAACGTTACCTACAGTATTCCTTCCATATGCAGATGTTACATTTGACGGAATCGTTGATTTGTGTGACCTTGCAACAATGAAACAGTACATCATGAAAGATATCACATCATTTACAAAGTAAGATGTACTTAATAAAGAAATTTCCAAACAAATAGTGTTTTTCTCATATTTCCTTGGAAGGCGGCCCCACTTATGTGGGGTCGTTTTCTGCCCTGAAAACAAAAATAAATGCTGCACTTTTTTTCGTGCAGCATTATTTTTTGAATGAAAATCAATATTTTTTATTCAGCTTTGTTATTGTCATCGAACTTGTCTTCGAGTTTCTTGAGTGTATTTGCAGCGAATGTCTTGCCACCGATACCAAATGAAACTGCAAATGCGATACCAACAGCAGCAACAATAATGATGAATGTGCATTCAACTATTGCATTTGCGATTCCGAGCTGGCTTAAGCAGAGGAATGCGAGTACAACGTAGATAGCTGTTTTAGCAACAAATGCACTTGCTTTAGCTTTAGGGAACTTGTTGCTGATAGCAGATTCAACTGTGTTTGCACCGAAGATACCAACGATAAGGATAAGTGCGATGCTGAGAGCTGTAGGAATGTAGCCTATGATCATATGTCCGATTCCTGTGAGTACAGGTAAACCGAGAACATTGATGCCCTGAATGAGGAAAATGCCGATCATGAGGCATCTTACTATTGTAGCGATAAGCTTTGAAAGAACGATTTTCTTTGCAGGACTGCCTGTGATCTTTTCGATAAGAGTATCAGCACCGACTCCTGCGAGGAATGTTTCGAGTAAATTTGTAACGAGGTTTGAAATGAATATGCCAAGTGCGATTATTACAACTGCACTGAGAATATTCGGGATAGCTGCGAAGATAGAAGATACGATTGCGTTTGTAGGACCTGAAATAGATGTTATTTCAAGTTTATCAAGTGCAGCTGAAATAACTATAAGAAGTATAAATCCGTAAATAAGATTTACGATTATACTGGATAAAGCTGTTTTTTCGGTAGCTTTTATACCTGACTTTTCCTGAAGTGAATCAATCTTTGTTGCTTTAAGTACAGGAGTGAGAAGATCCTTTACTATCTTAGCGATAAATATACCGATTGCAAGAATGAATCCGGCGGAAATAAGCTTAGGAATAAATGAAATAAAGTCACTTGCAAGGTTTGAAATAGGTGTTGAAACACTGTGCATTTCAAGCTTGTCAAGTACCCCCGGAAGGAAAACTATGAAAGTAATAAAGTATGCGAGTTTTGCTATAAAGTCTTTTGCTGTTTTGGTTGTTTCGGGTTTGATGCCGATTTTTCCGAGAAGTTTCTCAACCTTAGGAAGATTAAGAAGCTTGGTTACGAGAGATCTCACTACTTTTGCTACTACAAATGCAAGTACAAGCAGGATAATAGCAAACAAGATATTTGGTACCTTGTCGAGTAATGAATCTGCGAAGCGTTTGAGTTCATCCATAAAAATACCCCTTTATCTTAAAATATTTACCGTTTAAAAGCAGAGAAGCCAAGCGAAAACGGCAAAACTCGCTTTATTGATTTTCATTCTTTGTGTAAAATGCATTACATTTAAAACGTTTTGCATAAAATACGACAAATTCTCTGCTACTTTTTTGATATAAGACAATTATAGCATTTTAGTTTGTTATAGTCAAGCACAAATATTTCAAGCTTTTGTAAGGGTGTAAATGTTAATTTGTGTATATCATAGGATTTTTCTTTTTGGATATGATATATATTAAAGTTCCTATGATAAAAGGAAGGAATGGGAAAATATTAATTGTATCAAATAATAACTCCGGAAATATTTTTGACCTGCTTTGCATAAAATTATTTTTAATAGTGATAATAAGATAAATAAAACCAAATATTACGATAAACGATACTGAAAACACGGTGATGATGTATGCGTTTTTAGTTCCTATTTTGAGTGTGAGCGGAATATTTATTGATGCTATTAACAGAAATGCAGAAACAGGTAAAATAAATGACATCAAATGTTGTGCAGTAACAGAGAGACTGAGAATTTTACAGGAAACTGCAAGAGAAACAACAGAGTATACGACTGTCAATAAAGATGCAATCAGAAAAGAAACATACTGTCCTGCGAGTGCAGTTGAAAAATTTATCGGAGTAGAGGATATAAATTTATTAAAAGTATTTTTTGAATCAAAGAAAAACTGTCGTCCGATTGATAGGTACATGATTAAAAATGTGTATGTGTAGTAAAACACGCATACACCATTATGGTTTCCAACATTTTTATTGAGAGTTGGCAATACAGAAAGCATTGCTACGAAAACCAAAGGATAAATCAGAAGAATTATTGCCCAAATAATTTTTAACTTATAGTTTGTTGATTTTAAAATCTGAAAATGCATTGTGATTATAGTGTTCATAATTTTTTCCCTTTCATATTTTAAATTTTAGCAGTTGATGATTTGAAGTTTTTAGCGTAAAAAAACATGATTTGTTCTATTGTCGGCTGGTCAATTACAAAATCTGATGTTGTATATGGAGTTGCGTCATTTACAAGCACCTCACAGTCAAATTTTGATTTCCTGTATCCGATTATTGAGGAACTGTCAATAGTTTCAAGTGCCTGAGGTGTGCATTTTATGAGCTTATGACGTTCAAGCATGGAGAGTTTGTCTTCACAAAGAAGTATCTGCCCTTTATGTATAAATGTAATAGCATCAGCAATACGTTCAAGGTCATTTGTTATATGTGATGAGATCAGAATAGAATGTTCCTCATCTGATACAAATTCCTGAAACATATCAAGTACTTCCGTTTTCATTATCGGGTCTATTCCGCTTGTCGGTTCATCGAGTATGAGTAGTTTTGCATTGTGTGACATTGCACAGGCAATAGATGCTTTCATTTTCATACCTTTTGAAAATGTTTTAAAAGGCTTGTCGTCAGGTAGTTCAAGTCTTTGGCAATGTTTTTTGAAGATCTGTTCGTCCCATTGTTTATAGATAGTTTTCATTATTTTGTTCATTGATGTCAGGTTCAGGCTTTCGTTAAAACACATTTCATCAAAGACTATACCGATATCTTCTTTTATTTTTGACTCGTTTTTTATATGGTCTGTTCCAAAGATGTTTATTGAACCATAGTCGCATTTTATCATGTTCAGTATTGCTTTTATCGTTGTAGTTTTTCCTGCACCGTTTTCACCTACAAAACCCATTATAGTTCCGCTTTCAACGTTGAAACTGACATTTGTCAGTGAAAAGTTTTTTAGTTTTTTAGAGATAAAATTTACTTCAATTGCGTTTTTCATACATATCTACTCCTCTTCATTATAGATGATCTCAAGTATCTCTGAAAGTTCTTTTAGTGAGATATTGCATTGTCGTGCTGACAGTACGGCATCTCTGAAGCTTTCGTCTATTTTTTTCAGATTTTCTTCACGGATAAGTTCGGTGTTTTTAGGACATACAAAACTGCCTTTTCCGGTGAATGAAACGATAAAACCGTCTTTTTCAAGTTCTTCGTATGCACGTTTTGTAGTTATCAGACTTATCCGCAGTTCTTTTGCAAGAATACGCATAGAGGGGAGCGCTTCGTTTTCTTTGAGTGTACCGTTTAAAATCAAGGTTTTTATCTGTGTATAGATCTGTTCATATATCGGAACACCGCTACTGTTGCTTATTAAAATATTTATTTTCATCACCACCATGAAATGTATATATGTGATATATACATTATACATATTTGGGTTTCTTTTGTCAATACATCTGAATAAAAAAACGTGAACACCAAAAAATGATGTTCACGTTAGAGAAATTATTCTATAGCCTTCATAGAGCCTGCCATATCTATATCTTTCAGTTTAAAGTAAAGCATAGCATTTACAAAGAGAGTAAATAAAACAGTAAGTGCTGAGGCGAAAATAAAGCATGAAGGCGGAATATCGGGGTAGAACATTACCACATCAACTTCGGCTGTGCTTACAACAAACCGGTTAAGGAAGATCCCGATGAAAAGTCCGACACCCATTCCGAGAAGTGCGGAAACCGTATTTTCACGATATATATATGATGCTACTTCGTTATCATAAAATCCGAGTACTTTTATCGTTGCAAGTTCACGTATTCTTTCGGATATATTTATATTTGAAAGATTGTAGAGTACAACAAAAGCAAGTGCTCCTGATGAACCTATGATCACATATACTATTGCATTGAGGCTCTTTATAAGTTTTCTGAAAGTATCACCTGCATGGTGCATGAAGTTTACTGAGGTGATCTGTGTATTTTCGAGTATGGTCTTTGAAAGAGCGTCTGTATCGGCATTTTTTTCAATATTCAGATAGAAGATATTGTTGTCATATTTTCCGAATACTTTGTTGTAGAGTGCAGGTGTAAAATAAACATAGTTTTGTGAATAGTTTTCGGTAACAGCTGTTACTTTGGCTGTAATGTCCGTATCTTCAAAAGATATCTCATCTCCTGCGCTTATACCGCCTAAAAGTTTTGAAAGTTTTTCATTTATGATAACACCTTCATCACTCATACCGAATATATCTGAGGGGCTGTGCTGAGCGTTTCTTTTAAGACGACGGCGAAGCGATATAAAGTCGGATATTTTTGAAGGGTCTTCCGGTACTATGGCGTATGCCTCTTTCTGTTTGTTGTTGTACTTTACTGTTATGCTTTTCTGCATTCCGAAGAGATAATCTGTTACGCTCTCGGTTTCCGATATATCTTGTTTGAGCAGTTCATATTTTTCGTGGTCTTCTTCTGTGAAGGTACACATTGCGTCATATTTCATTATTTCTCCGAACTGGAGATCAACGATTACAGATATAGCGTTTCTGAGTCCGAATCCTGTCAGCATAAGTGCTGTACAGCCACCGATTCCTATAACCGTCATCAGTACACGACTTTTGTATCGTGAGATATTTCTTATTGTAACTGCTGCGTTAAAACTCAGACGTTTCCATAGGAAAGGTATCAGTTCAAGCAGAACACGTTTACCGTTTTTAGGAGGTTTAGGTCTCATAAGCTGTGCGGGCTGTCCGTTAAGTTCACGTAAACATGCCCATACAGATGAGGCGCATGTGCATATAAGAGAAACTCCGATACAACCTGCTGCATAGTCAAATCTGAAAGTACAGATAACATCAGGATAGTCGTACATAAGTCTGTACGCTTGAAATATGACTCTTGGAAACAGATTGAATCCTATAAGCATTCCTGTTACAGAACCTACTATACTTGCTGTAGCAGAGTAGAACAGAAATTGTGATATTATAGATATGTTTTTATAACCCAGTGCTTTGAGTGTACCAATTTCCACTCGTTGCTCCTCTACCATTCTTGTCATTGTGTTGAGACATACAAGTGCTGCGACAAGTATAAAGAAGATAGGGAAGATTTTTGCGATAGAATCTACACGGTCAGCGTCATCGCCAAATGAGGCGTAGCCTGTATTTGAGTTTCTGTCAAATACATACCATTTGAGATTTTCAGTGAGTTCTTCAAAATCATTTTTTGCATCAAGGAGTTCTTTTTCACCGTCTGCAAGTTCCTCCTTTGCGTCAATGAGTTCTTCTTCGCCGTCTTTACGTTTTTCTTCAAATTCTTTTTTTGCATCGAGAAGTTCAGCTTTTGCGTCTTCAAGTTCTTTTTTTCCGTCATCGAGTTCTTTTTTTGCATCAAGAAGTTCTTTTTCACCTTTTGATTTTTTGTCGAGAAATTCTTTCTTTCCTTTTTCAAGGTCCGCTTTTCCTGCTTCGAGTTGTTCACGTCCGGATATAAGCTTGTTTTCGGAATCTGCAAGTTCGGAATATGATGAAGCAAGCAGTTCTTCATTGGCATTTATCATCACCCATGCAGATTCGATCTCTGTACGGGAAGCGGTTATTTTATTTTTTGATGTTTCCAGATCAAGTCTTATGTTTTCGGCAGTGTTTTCAAGTATTCCTTTAAAAACGATCTTTTTAGGGTCGTCAGGCAAGGTTACAGCATATGTGCGTACTGTTTGACTTACCGAAAGAGAAGGTGTGTCAAATACTGAAAAAGTATCTGCAAGAACATCAAGTTGCTGGCTGTCTTCAGGAAGACTTGTTGTAAACATCTGTTCTGTAAAATCAACAAGAGCGTTTAATGCTGTCTGAGTAGCATCTGTTTGTAAAAAGGCTTGTTCGAGTTCTGCTTCTTTTGCATGAAGTTCTTCTTTGTTTTTCTGGAGTTCTGCTACTCCTGCATTGTAGGCGTTAAGACCTTCTTCATATTTACGCTGACCGTCATCAAGTTCTTTTTCGTTTTCCGTTATTTTGGCCTGAGCGTCATCAAGCTTTTTTTGTGCGTCGGATATCTCCCGGTTGAACTTGTCTATACCGTCATTATATTCTTTTTCACCGTCAATAAGTTTTTGCTCGGCGTCTTTGATTTTTTCTTCAGCTTCGTTTATTTCTTTTTGGGCGTCAGAAATACTGCTGTCATATTCTTTGACACCGTCATCATATTCGGCTTTTCCGTCATCAAATTCTTTCTGAGCATCTGATATTTCGGTTTCTATCTCATTTATACGTTTGCTGTGTATGGTATCGCACAATTTTTCAAGTTCATCACTTTTATTGTCTATGAAGTCCTGATATTCTTTTTCAAAAGAATCCATATCCATGGTGTTTTTATATGTTATATACACATCGGTATAGTATTCGTAGGCAAAGGCTTCATCAGGAACGACGAGGTAACTTCCTATGCTTCCGTTGCCTATAGTGGTAGTTCCTCTTTCAAAATCAACATACTTTACCCATGATATTTTTCCGGTAACGGTAAATGTATCGTTTTTGAGAATGTCGGCTGTATCGGTTTCACTGTCTCCCGAACAAAGGGTTATAGTGTCGCCGATACCATATTCGCCGGGGGTATTTGCTTCTATAAGACATTCGTTCGGGTTTTGAGGAAAACGTCCTTCGAGTAGTGTAAATCTGCTTATATAGTCAGGGGAATTTTCGTCAAGAGCTTCTGTATCAGCCGAATAGACTCTTGTTATTTCACTTGTTCCGTCATTCATAAGAATAAGCATATCAGCAGAATATCCGCCTTTTATTCCGTTTATATCTGTGTCATATTTTTTTATTTCGGATATTTCCTCATCGTCAAAGCCAAATGTGGAAACCAATCGTATATCCATGAGGTTTTTGTCTTTATAGTACAAATCTGCAGTGTTTTTCATATCGGGGCTTGTTACTTTAACACCTGCAAAAAAACCGCATCCGATAGCGATTATTGCCATTATTGCGAAGAATCGCCCTTTTGTCTTGCTTATCCTGCGTAGTGTGTCTGTGAAAAGTACATTTTTCATAAAACACCTACCATTCTATTGTTTCAACAGGTACAGGATTTTTGTTGACTTTTATTTTATCAACTTTACTGTTTTTTATGGTTATTACTCTGTCTGCCATAGGGGTGATAGCAAGGTTGTGAGTGATAACTATTACTGTTGTTCCGGTATTTCTGCAGGTATCCTGAAGAAGTTTTAAGATGTTTTTGCCGGTATTGTAGTCAAGAGCGCCTGTAGGTTCATCACAAAGCAGGAGTTTCGGACGTTTGGCAAGAGCTCTTGCTATTGAAACTCTTTGCTGTTCTCCGCCTGACAACTGTGCAGGAAAGTTGTTTATTCTGTCGCCAAGCCCTACCTGTTCAAGTACTTCTGTGCTGTCCATAGCGTTTTTGCATATCTGAGCGGCGAGTTCGACATTTTCTCTTGCAGTAAGATTCTGAACAAGGTTATAAAACTGGAAAACGAAACCTATGTCGTATCTGCGGTAAGACGTTATTTCACGTTTTGAATATCCGGCTATATCATTTCCGTCAACTATGATACTTCCTTCATCACACTGGTCCATACCGCCGAGCATATTCAGAACAGTTGTTTTTCCTGCTCCCGAAGCACCGACTATAACTGCAAATTCGCCTTTTTCTATTGTGAAGTTTATACCGTCTGACGCATTTATAGTGACTTCGCCCATACGATATCTTTTATATACATCTTTCATTTCTACAAAAGCCATTGTATCACTTGTCCTTTCAAAAAACTATTAATGAATGAATAAAGTATACACTATTATGAGCCTGTTTTCAATAATTTGAGTGAAATTATTTTGTTGAAAAGTTGTTAAAGGATTTTCTGAAACTATTGCAATAGCCGAATTAATGATGTATAATAAAACTTGTTATGTTAAATTAAAAAAAGATATGGGATAAGTTAGAATCAGGAGTGTTTAAAATGAAAAGTAGTAAAAATCTGATATCATTTTTTTCGTCAGTTGCCATTGTGGCATCTATGTCAGCAGGTATATCTGTAAGTGCGGCCGAGGTAAGTGTCTATCCTGACACTATGGTGAATTTTTCTGTTAAGGATAACAGCGGAAATTTTCTTGACAGTGCATCTATGCAGATAATTGACGAAAGCGGAAATGTTATTGCTTCATGGTCGGGAAATAACAGTTCATCTGTGTCATCTGATTACAGTTGTGCAGGTGATTTTAAGAAATCAGTAGGTGATTTTATAGATGTTCCGGAGCTTACTGATGAAGTTGTAAGCAATGTTTATATTGATGGTCATGGAAATTTTGATATGACTGACACATTTGAATTCAGATGCGGTACAGAATACAATGCAACAGTAACATATAAGGAAAATACACCGGTATCACTGACTGTTCCGGCAAATAAGATGCTTCTTAA
The DNA here is from genome assembly GCA_015066745.1 of Ruminococcus sp. Lineage (GTDB taxonomy): Bacteria > Bacillota > Clostridia > Oscillospirales > Ruminococcaceae > HUN007. The sequence goes on from SVNW01000019.1 coordinate 38,083, forward strand.
TGTTGACAGCAATTTTGCAGGAAGAACATACGAATATGGTGTGGGTATAGGTCCTGATATTATGAGTAAAGAGGTTTACAACTTCAATGATATTGCAGGAAAAGAAACATTGTACGACCTTCCTGCAGGTAAACACGATGCATATACATGCATAGGCGGTGCAGGCGGAAGCGGTGGCAGTGTTAATGTAAAGGATACACCTGTAAATTATGTCAAGCAGACAATAAACCTTCATGAAAAATTTCCGTCATACTTCAATGCCGACGGAACTACAACAGTGACTATGTCAGGAGAAACATTTGATATAAGCTATGCAAATGACGCAGACGGCAAGTGTGCAATTCTCTATATAATCAGCGGAAGTGTTGTAAATGCGGTTGTTCCGGACAGCAACGCCAATGTTACAATATATGTTGAACAGGGTGCAGAAAGAGTATCAGTTTCTACAAACTTCTCTTACAAGTCAACAGTTGGTGGCGGTAAAAATGGTATGTCTGCAGACTTATCAAATCAGTATACTGTAAATATAAAAACACCGGCACTTCCCGGTACAGGTATTACTTTGACCGATATAAAACCCGGAAATTACACACTTCGTCAGACAAATGCAGTTTCCGGTTATGAAAAGCCGGCAGACGTAAAGTTTACTGTAAAGGATACAGAGGAACTTCAGTCGGTTTCAATCGTAAATGATAAAATAGCTCAGACAACTACAGTTACAACTGTAACTCCTGCAGTGACTACAACAACAGCAAAACCGGTGACTACAGTAACAACTGTGACATCACAGACTACAACATCAGTAAGTAGCAGTGCAGTAACAACTACTTCAACATCCAAGGTAACAACATCAGCTTCAACTACAGCCAGGACAACAACAGCAGTTACTACTACAAAGGCTAAGGAAAATAACTCACCTGCAACAGGTGATAAAGGAATAGCAGGTGCATTGTTCGGAATGATAGCTGCTGCGTGTGTTGCAATAAAGAAGAAAAAATAATTATATTTTTCAAAGAGCTTCCTGTTACGGAGGCTTTTTGAGTTTACCAAGGTATACATAAGTTAATGATTCTTAACGCAAAAAAGTGATATGTTACAAGTGTTTTCATGCTATAGAGCTTACAAAAGTCAGAAACGCCAAAAAAGTTTCAGATATTTTGAAATTTTAAAAAAAACTATTGACAAACACTGAAAAAAGAGTTATACTTGTAAAGGTTTAAAGCTTTACAATAAAAACAAACAGGAGGCATAAAATGGGAAAAGATCTTAATTATGCAATGCTTCTTGATTGCTATGGTGATCTGCTTACTGATAAGCAGAGAGATATCATGCAACTTTATTATTATGAGGACCTTTCGCTTTCGGAAATCGCCGAAAATGAAAATATCACTCGTCAGGGAGTTCATGATGCTATAAAACACGCAGAACAGTATCTTACCGAGTTTGAAGAAAAAGTGGGATTTGTTGAAAAAATGAACGCTTTTCGCACCATAATGAACAATATCAGAAAATGTGCAGAGTCGGTTGAGATGTGTAACAGCAAATTTACTAATTCCAAAAATATTTCTCAGTCAACAAAAGAAATATTTGATTATATAGAACAGGCAGACGCTTTGTTCAGATAGATACTAAGGGAGGTGCTGAATATGGCATTTGAAGGTTTATCGGATAAGCTTAATAATGTATTCAAAAAACTTAAATCAAGAGGTAAGCTTAGTGAAGCCGATGTAAAAGAAGCTATGAGAGAAGTTCGTCTTGCACTTCTGGAAGCAGACGTTAGCTACAAGGTTGTAAAGGATTTTGTCGCAAAAGTTTCAGAGAGAGCTGTCGGTGAAGATGTTCTCAAGAGTCTTACTCCTGCTCAGATGGTAGTAAAGATAGTAAACGAAGAACTTTGCAGTCTTATGGGAAATTCAAACGCAAGGATAAATATGCCGTCTAAGCCACCCTGCGTTATAATGATGTGTGGCCTTCAGGGTTCAGGTAAGACAACACATTCAGCAAAGCTTGCAAGATATTTTAAATCACAGGGACACAGACCACTTCTGGTTGCTTGTGACGTTTACAGACCTGCTGCTATAAATCAGCTTCAGGTAGTTGGTGAAAAAGCAGAAGTAAAGGTTTTTGAGATGGGTCAGATAGATCCTGTTGAAATTGCCGGCAAGTCCATAAAGTATGCGAAGGATTACGGTCATGACATTGTTATCCTCGATACTGCAGGCCGTCTTCATATAGACACTGAACTTATGGATGAGCTTAAAAACATAAAGAAGGAAACTTCTCCGAGCGAGATAATGCTTGTCGTAGATGCTATGACAGGTCAGGACGCTGTAAATGTAGCAAAGGCATTTGATGATGCTCTCGGTATAGACAGTGTGCTTATGTCAAAGCTCGATTCAGATACAAGAGGCGGTGCTGCGTTATCCGTTCTTTCAGTAACAGGTAAACCGATAAAATTTGTCGGTATGGGTGAAAAACTTGATGATTTTGAACAGTTCCACCCTGAAAGAATGGCATCACGTATTCTCGGTATGGGTGACGTTCTTACTCTTATCGAAAAAGCCGAAAGTGCTGTTGACATGAAGGAATCTGAAAAACTTGCTAAGAAGTTTCAGGAAAATACATTTGATATGGACGACCTCAGAAATTATCTTCTTCAGATTCAGAAGATGGGTTCAATAAAGAGTCTCGTTTCAATGTTGCCGGGTGTTGGTGATAAAGTCAAGGACATGGATATTGACGAAAGACAGTTCCAGAGAGTTGAAGCTATGATAACATCTATGACAAAGGCTGAAAGAGCAAAGCCGTCTATCATAAATCCTTCCAGAAAGAAGCGTATAGCTGCCGGAAGCGGAATGAAAGTAGAAGATGTAAACAGACTTCTCAAGCAGTTTGAACAGATGCAGAAACTTATGAAGCAGTTTGGCGGATTTGCCAAAGGCGGAAAAGGCGGACTGTCAGCCAAGAGAATGAAAAAGCGTATTGCAGGTATGAACCTTGACAATATGCCTCAGGGAAATGGCTTACCGCCAATTAAATAAGCTGTAATATATTTTTATATATTATATAGATATCAAAAGTGATTTACGGAGGTGAAATAACAATGGCAGTAAAGATCAGATTAAAGAGAATGGGTGCTAAGAAGGCTCCTTTCTATCGTATAGTAGTTGCTGATTCAAGATATCCTAGAGATGGTAGATTTATCGAAGAGATCGGTTACTATGATCCAACAAAGACACCAAGCGTTATCAAGGTTGATACTGAGAAGGCTGACAAGTGGATCAAGAACGGTGCACAGCCAACTGATACAGTTAAGAAGTTACTCAAGAACGCTCAGGCGTAATTCATTATCTTTACATGATACAGACATTTTGTCTGTATCTATTAAAGATTTTTTCCCTCCACGCCGTATGATGTGGAGGATTTTTGTAAATTCAGAAGTTTTTAAAAATCAGATTTGCGGAGGAAAAGGAAAGATATGAAAGAATTACTTTTTGCTATAGTAGAAGGACTTGTTGAAGAAAAAGATGCAATATCCATTACTGAAGATCAGCCAAACGAAGAAGGCGTAATTGTATATCATCTTCATGTAGCACAGAACGATATGGGCAGAGTTATCGGAAAGCAGGGACGTATTGCTAAGGCTATCCGTACTGTAATGCGTGCAGGCGCAGCAAGAAACAACTCAAAGGTATTGCTCGAAATCGAATAAGATATACATATTTGTTTGTTAAAATGCGAAAATAATACTGTCAGATTAATTCATTATGTTTACAATGTATTTTCTGACAGTTTTTTTAATAAAGATGGAGTGAAAATAAAAAAATGTCTGATAAGTTTTTAGAGGTTGGAAAGATAGTTACCGTACATGCATTAAAAGGTGAAGTCAAGATTGCACCATGGTGTGACAGTCCTGATTTTATATGTGAATTTGATTATCTTTATCTTGATAAAAAAGGCGAAAAAACTGTTGATGTCGAGCACTCAAGAGTATTTAAAAATATGGTTATAGCTAAGTTTGAAGGCTATGATACAGTTGAGCAGGCACAGACATTAAGGGATAAAGTTCTGTATATATCAAGAGATGACGTTGAGCTTGAAGAAGGAACATATTTTATAAAAGATCTCATAGGACTGAAAGTTGTTGACAAGGACAGCGGGAAAGAATATGGTGTAATAAAAGATGTTTTTCAGACAGGTGCAAATGACGTATATACTATAAAAAACGGTGATAAAGAATATCTTATTCCTGCTATTGCCGATGTTGTACAGGATACAGATATCGAAGCGGGTATTATGACTATAACACCTCTGAAAGGACTTTTCGACGATGAAGATTGAGATCGCTACACTTTTTCCGGAAATGTGTGAAGCTGTTCTTTCGGAAAGTATCATAGGACGTGCCAGAAAAAAAGGCCTCATAGATATTTCATGCAGAAATATCAGAGATTATACCACAGACAGACACAATCGTGTTGACGATACGCCTTATGGCGGAGGAATGGGCATGGTTATGCAGGCTCAGCCTATTTATGACTGTTACAAAGCATTTTGTGACGAACTTGGTACTAAGCCACATACTATATATATGTCACCGAAAGGAAAGGTTTTTGATCAGGCCAAGGCTATAGAACTTGCCTCCTATGAAAATATATTTATCATATGCGGTCACTATGAAGGTGTAGATCAGCGTGTTCTTGACAGTATAGTAGACGAAGAGATATCAATAGGTGATTACGTTCTCACAGGCGGAGAACTTCCGGCTATAGTTGTCGCCGATGCGGTTTCACGTATGTGCGATGGTGTACTTTCAGATGAAGCTTGCTATACTGATGAGAGCCATTTCAATGGTTTGCTTGAATATCCTCAGTATACACGACCTGAAGAATGGAATGGTATGCATGTACCTGAGGTGTTACTTTCGGGACATCATAAGAAAATAGAAGAATACAGACATGCTCAGAGTCTGGAACTCACTAAGAGGTTAAGACCTGATATGTATGAGAAATATATCACTAAGGAAAAGTAACATAGGTGAATTTGTACAATGTTATGATCAATAATGTTGAACATAAATATAAAGTATTGTTGAAATTTGTTGGACTTAAATATATTTTTGTGAAAAATAACTAAAATATCATACTAAAGTATTCTTTGCGTAATCAATGCGTAGAAATTTCGTTGTAAAGTTGCATATATCGTGAATTATGCGTTGACTAACGTGAAAATTACTTGTATAATATCTTTTAGGACACTCTTTTAGAGTGGTGTGTAATATTCGTATAAAGTTTAAAATCCTGCTTTTTGCAGGTAAGGTTATAGAAGAGTATGCAATAATATTTTGAACAAGGAGAGTTTTTATTATGTTTGTAAAAGAAGTAATGGTACAGAATCAGGTAGGACTCCATGCAAGACCGGCAACATTTTTTATTCAGAAAGCTAACGAATTCAAGGCTTCTATCTGGATCGAAAAAGAAGAACGCAGAGTAAATGCGAAAAGCCTTCTCGGTATTCTTTCACTCGGCATTGTAGGCGGTACATCTATAAAGATTATTGCTGACGGTTCAGATGAACAGGTTGCGGTTGAAGCACTTGTAGACCTTGTTACAAGCGGTTTCAGTGAGGACAGAGATTAATTTCTTTGCGAAAAATATTAAAAAATAAAACGGACTTATGCCGGCTTTTTATGTCGGCAGTAAGTCCGTATGTTTTTATAGCCCCTGGCTTATCTCGTACATATTTTCGCAGAATATACCGTATCCTCTTGACGGGTCGTCTACAAATACATGAGTTACAGCACCGACAAGTTTTCCGTTCTGTATAATCGGGCTTCCGCTCATTCCCTGAACTATACCGCCTGATTTTTTCAGAAGTTCTTTGTCGGTTATTTTTATGACCATATTTTTTGAAGTGTTATCGGTATTGTAGTCAATTTCTTCGATTTCTATTTCATAGACTTCAGGTTCGTCTCCGCTTAGAGTAGAGTATATATGTGCTTTTCCGGTTTTTATATCTTGTTTTAATGCCATTGGTATTGGCTCGCTTGCAGAAAAGTCAGGAGATATTGTTCCGAAAACACCGTATTTGTTGTTTATCATAAGCATTCCGCATGACTCCGGACCTGAAAAAGAACCCTGAAGTTCTCCGGGGGTTCCGCATATACCTTTTTTTACACCGCAGATATTTACTTCCATTACCTCGCCACTTGAAAGAGGAATGATTTGTCCTGTGTCTGAGTCGCATACAGGGTGTCCGAGTCCGCCGAATGTATTTGTAAGAGTATCAAGATATGTTACTGTTCCTATTCCGGCAGAACTGTCTCTTACCCATATTCCGAGCTTATATTTTCCGTCACTGTCAGAATATGCAGGAGATATTTCAGTGCATATTTCCTTGCCATCTCTGATAAGCACTATCTGTATTTTCCGGCTTGAAAGGTCAGATACTGCTTTTTCGAGTTCGTTATTTGATGTGATCTCTGTGCCGTTTACGGACTTTATTATATCTCCTTTTTTTATGCCTGCGTTTTTGGCAGGTGAGATATTTTTTCCGTTACATACGACATCTCCGGTTTTTATGACCATTACCCCGTCCATTATAAGTTTTATGCCAAATGGTTTTCCGCATGGGGAGAGCATAGGTACGTCGATGTTTTGTACTTCCACGCTTTTTATCGGAATTACATTCATAAGCATCAGTTGAGCTTTTGTTGTTCCTGATGATATTTTATCGACGGGTGCAGTTCCTGACAGATTTTCGGGTCTGGCAGTTATTTTCAGAATTTTACCGAATGTTATATTCATGCCCGAGTCGCTGTCACAATAATAACTGTCCGGAAGGTGGTAAGAATAATATGTCAGCGTTCCGAACAGTGTAAATACGCTTAAAGTCAGAAAAAATGTAAATTTTTTGATAAGTTTTTTCATTTTGACACCTCATACTTTTAAACTGATAATATTAATATTGACACTGTTATCAGAAAATATTAAAGTATATAGCTGTTCTTATTTTTATAAAATTTTTCAAAGGAAGTGAGCTTATAAAAAAATTAAGAAAACCGCTTATTGTGCTTCTTGTCATACTTCTGATCATATATCCTCTTTTTATGAATTTTCTTGGTGGCACAGCTCTTATATATGAAGCATATGATAATATGGGGATGTCACTTCTTGAAGAAGCTGATTTCAGAAGATTCTGTACACTTGGTGTAATGATGCTTGTGTCGTCACTTCTTTTTACAGTATCAACAGTTTTATGTATACGCAAAAAAGATATACCTGCTGTAGTGATAGAAACTTCAGGAATAATATTGTGTATGGCAGTAGTTCTGACACTGCGTAAAATAGCTCTTGAAAGCGGTCTTTCCAATGATGAGTTAAAACCATATGCGGATATATATATGGAAAGACACATTCCGACAATAGCGCACAGTATTGTATTGTATATTATTTCTTTTGCAAGCTATTTTTCATACGAAAATAAGGTAAAGAGAAATATGAAGAAAGATAAAGATGGAAAAAATTGAACAAAATTATCAAAAATCAGTAATCCAAAATAATCCAAAATAGTTGTGATGTACAAAAAATGAAATGATGTAATTTTTTGCTAGAAACCTCTTGATTAATCTGCAAATCTATGGTAAAATATAGAAGTAGTAATAATTTAGGAGGTTTAACAATGTTAAACAAAATAAGAGTATTAATTGGTGATGATAGCGTAGAATATGGTGTTGCTTGTGCGAACACCCTCAGAAACACAGGCTGGTATGTGATTACAAGAGCGAAGGACGGTGCGAAGATTCTTGATTCAATAAGAAATGATGTACCTGATATTGTTGTACTTGATGCGGTTCTTCCGAATATAGATGCTATTGAAGTTATAAAGAGATCTTCCGAACTTCAGCATAAGCCAAAATTTATAGTTACTTCTCCATATGACAATCCATTTGTAGAAAAACAGGTTATGGAGGGTGGAGCGTCATATTTTATGCTAAGACCCTTTGATGTAAATACACTCAGAGATCGTATATCCTCGATCATAGAGAAAAATTCAGAGCCTGAAGATACACAGGAAAACAGCAGTGATCTTGAGATAGTAGTCACAGATGTTATACACCAGCTCGGTGTGCCTGCACATATCAAGGGCTACCATTATCTAAGAGAAGCTATACTGTCATCTCTTGCAGACAGAGAACTTCTCGAAAGCGTAACAAAGTCTTTATACCCAAACGTTGCAGTAAAATTTCAGACAACGTCATCAAGGGTTGAGAGAGCTATACGTCATGCAATCGAAATAGCGTGGGACAGAGGCAATGTAGAGATCTTAAACTCATTTTTCGGATACACCGTAAACACTAACAAGGGAAAACCGACAAATTCAGAGTTTATAGCACTTATAACAGACAAACTCAGACTTCAGTACAAATCAGTACTTTCAAGTTAAACCTCATTTCTTGCCGGCGTAGAGCGATAAATCATATTTGAAAGGAAATGTTATTATGAATTTTATCAAAAAAGACATCTCGGATTTCAACGTAAATCCATTTAAAATGATCGGAAAAGACTGGTATCTTATTACGTCGGCAAATTCACCGGAGGATTACAATACCATGACAGCTTCATGGGGCGCATTTGGTGAAATGTGGGGAAAACATATGTTTACTTGTGCAGTAAGACCTAACAGACACACTTATAGTTACATAGACAACAGCGAAAACGAATATTTTTCAATATCATTCTTTGATGAAAAGTACAGAGATATGCTTAGCTTCTGCGGAACAAAATCAGGCAGAGATTATGACAAAGCAAAGGAAACAGGTATAACACCTGTTGTTATTGACGGCACTGTTGCTTTTGAAGAAGCACATACGGTTATAGTGTGCAGAAAAATGTTTTCACAGGATATGAATGAGGAAAGCTTTATTGATAAGGACGCACTTAAATTTTACGAAAAAGACCCGTTCCACAGAATGTATATTTCAGAGGTAATGGCAATATATCAGAAATAAGAGATAAGACATACGCTTTTTATGAGATTCACATGGTTGAATTTTATGGCAAAAGCGTATGTTTTTTGTTGAAAATAATGTAAAATATGCCATATTGATTTTCGAGGATAAATATGTTACAATAAAAGCAGAGAGGAGATAGAGAAATGGCAGACAAAGACGCAATTACAAAAGAATATATGCAGGATAATAAAATTTTTGCCGATGCATTCAATTTTTATATGTACGACGGAAAACAGGTGATAAAACCCGAACAGCTAAGACCGCTTGATACTACAGCGATAGCACTTCCTTTCGGAAATGATTTTAATGCAAAACCTGTACAGAAATATCGTGATGTACTGAAATTTCTGACAGCTATGACTGATGATAATGTAGCGTATGTGATATATGGCATAGAAGTTCAGTCAAAAATGCATTTTGCTATGCCTGTAAGGAATATGCTGTATGATGCAATTTCATATTCAAATCAGGTTGAAGAAACAGCGAAAATTCATAGAAAAAACAAGGACAGACCCGGTTCTCAGGACGAATTTCTGAGCGGATTTTATGAAGATGATGTACTTTTGCCGGTGATAACTCTTGTGATATATTTTGGTGCAGACGAATGGACAGCGCCAAAGTCGATTTATGAGATGTTCAGCACAAAAGACCCATATATTTTAAAATTTGCACAGGACTACAAAATAAATCTGATAGCTCCTGCATCTATTGCAGATGAAGATTTTGCAAAATTCAGTACAGAACTAAACCAGGCTTTAAAATATGTAAAATATTCATCGGATAAGGATAAATTAAGAAAGCTTGTTAATGAGGACTGTGCATATCAGAATATTTCAAGAAAAACCGCAGACATGATAAATATAGTAACAGGCTCAGAATTGAAATTTGAAAACGGAGAGGAGAGCGTTGATATGTGTAAAGCAATATATGATATCAGAGAAGATGCAAAACTTGAAGGTAAACTTGAAGGTAAACTTGAAGGCAAACTTGAAGGTACGCATGATGCAAATATTGAGGTAGCTAAAAAATTATTGATTCTTGAAAAACTTTCATTTGAAGAAATATCATCAATATGCAGTCTTTCGCTTGAAGAAATAAACAAACTCGCCAAAGAAACTATTGATGTTTAAGTTATAGCGATAAAAATTTCAGTTTTATAAATATATCATAAATAAAAAATAAAACATACGCTTTTTATGAGATTCACCTAGTTGAAGTTTATAGTAAAAGCGTATGTTTTTTGTTGCAAAAATGAATTGACGAAGTTGAAATATGTGCGTATAATGTATATAGCAAAATAAAGAAGGGTGTGTTTATTATGGACAGGAAAACAACAGAATTTATCATTTACATTATCCATGAAATTGCAAATTCCAAAAACGAAGCTCCTTCAAAAATATATAAAGTACTGGAGAATACAGGTTGTATTCAAGAATATCTTGTTCCGTTTTATGATGTTCTTCATACAATGAGTTCTGAAAGTGTAATAGATGATGTTAAAGAGTTTATTGAAGCAAGAGGAGTGGTGATATGACAGTGTATCATGGTACTGATATAGTTGTTACAAAGCCGGATGTTTTTCATTCTGCTAAAAGATTGGATTTTTGAGCGGGGTTTATATTGCATGGCAGATAGAGTACTTGAAAACTTTTATAGGGAACATCTTGATGAAGATATTATTTTTTGTTTGTCAGAGCGCCGAAAAATTTCTTTTGAGCAAGCAATGAATATATATTATCATAGTCGTCTTGCAGACAGAATTTATGATGGTATGGCATTCAATATTTAGATTGTTCAGTATTGACTGATATATTAGAACAGGAAATAGAGAAGAGTTAGCAATAAAATAATGCAGAATTATAGATATATAGATTTAGAGAACTGGAATACATTGTACATTTTTATTGTGTTAGTGTATAATAAAGGTGTATATTTTTTGTTTTAAAAATCAATTGATAACATTAATGTAAGGTTGTATAATATATAACAAGATATGACAGTTAAGGATTGGTATATAAATGGTGATAATGATGTTTTTATAACTTTACTTTTTAATGATAAGGTTGTATCGAAAAATGAAAATACAATTGCCCTCGCAAATGCCGTGAGAAATGAAAATAATAGTATTTCTATTAATTCTTTAAAATCTGATAATGTTGAAAAATCAAGTTTATTGCCAAAGAATGTTCAGAGTGATGTAGCTTATATAGCTCCTACCTACAGAACAAATGCTTTGTGTTTTATTAAAGAAGTGTTAAAAAATAAAACATATGGTATACTTAAACAATAATTTGGAGGTCAGATTATGAAAAAAGTTATCATGAAAAGAAGTATTCTGATTGCTTTGAGCGGTGCATTGATAATGACATCGTCTATAAATATGAACTCTTTTGCTCAAAGCGACCTTGTATATAACGGAACTTGCTACGAAGCGGTTATTGATGATGTATATTATAAGCTGAATGAGACTCAGGGGTACGTAACAGCAAAACTAAAAAATGAAAAGCTAACAGAAATAACTGTCAGAGGTAGTATGGACGATTATCCTGTCAGGTCATTCCATACATATGGAGGTGCCCAACATGTTAAGGTCTTGAATATTTCTACTGGCATTGAAGATGTGGATATAAGTGACTGTAATGAACTGGTGGAACTTAATATTTCTTCTACTGTAAAAGAAATAGATATTTCATATTGTCCAAATCTTGCAGAATGTAATGTGGATAAGGAAAATGAAATTTTTTCTTCAGATGATGGGGTTGTATATGATAAATCAGGAAAAACGTTGTTTTATTATCCGTCCGGTAAACCTGATAAAGTATACATAATACCTGAAGGTGTAAAGGAAATCGGAAGTAGTGATGAATATAATAATATAGTAGCTATTGATTCGTGCAAATATTTAGAAGATATAGTTTTTCCGGACAGTTTAAAGCGTGTAAACGGTCGTGCTGTTGTAAATAATAATTTTGAATATCTTGAATTTCCAACAAATGTAACGTCTTTGGATTCATGTTCGTTTGCGGAAAATAAAAAGCTTAAAGAAGTTGTCATACACGAAAATCTTTTGAATGGATCTTACGCTACTTTTGATAACTGTGATTCTCTTGAAAAAGCTGTGTTTTTGAGAACAGATAAGTTTAATGATAATTATTATAAGGAGAGCCTTAGTGCGTCAACTATTATTTTTCCTGACTGTTATGGATACGGAGTGATATTCGGAGATGAATTATATCAACACAAAAGCAATGTTTATGACATGACAATATATGTCCCTGACAGCAATTATGAAAACTATCAGTACGCTATGGGTAACATAGAACATTATACATTTGTACCGTTAAGTGAAAGAGAAAAAAGCGAACCCGGTGATGTAAATATGAATGGGCGTGTCGAAATTCACGATATTATAGGTATACAAAAATATTTTGTAAACAGAAGATGTGCAGGCGGACTTGATATGGATGTAAACGGAGATGAAAATGTAAATATTGTAGATGTGTTAATGACTAAACAATATGTCAGTGATGCATATAGTGAATAACAAAAAAATCTGTCGGTACAAATCTGGCAGATTTTTTTAGAATCAATAAGATTGAATTTTATGGTGAAATCGTATGTTTTTGTTGGAAATAACGTAAAATATGCCATATTGATTTTCGAAGATAAATATGTTACAATAAAAGCAGAGAGGAGATAGAGAAATGGCAGACAAAGACGCAATTACAAAAGAATATATGCAGGATAATAAAATTTTTGCCGATGCATTCAATTTTTATATGTACGACGGAAAACAGGTGATAAAACCCGAACAGCTAAGACCGCTTGATACTACAGCGATAGCACTTCCTTTCGGAAATGATTTTAATGCAAAACCTGTACAGAAATATCGTGATGTACTGAAATTTCTGACAGCTATGACTGATGATAATGTAGCGTATGTGATATATGGCATAGAAGTTCAGTCAAAAATGCATTTTGCTATGCCTGTAAGGAATATGCTGTATGATGCAATTTCATATTCAAATCAGGTTGAAGAAACAGCGAAAATTCATAGAAAAAACAAGGACAGACCCGGTTCTCAGGACGAATTTCTGAGCGGATTTTATGAAGATGATGTACTTTTGCCGGTGATAACTCTTGTGATATATTTTGGTGCAGACGAATGGACAGCGCCAAAGTCGATTTATGAGATGTTCAGCACAAAAGACCCATATATTTTAAAATTTGCACAGGACTACAAAATAAATCTGATAGCTCCTGCATCTATTGCAGATGAAGATTTTGCAAAATTCAGTACAGAACTAAACCAGGCTTTAAAATATGTAAAATATTCATCGGATAAGGATAAATTAAGAAAGCTTGTTAATGAGGACTGTGCATATCAGAATATTTCAAGAAAAACCGCAGACATGATAAATATAGTAACAGGCTCAGAATTGAAATTTGAAAACGGAGAGGAGAGCGTTGATATGTGTAAAGCAATATATGATATCAGAGAAGATGCAAAACTTGAAGGTAAACTTGAAGGTAAACTTGAAGGCAAACTTGAAGGTACGCATGATGCAAATATTGAGGTAGCTAAAAAATTATTGATTCTTGAAAAACTTTCATTTGAAGAAATATCATCAATATGCAGTCTTTCACTTGAAGAAATAAATAAACTCGCCAAAGAAACATTGAAACAGTGATTTTTGAGTTATAGCAGTGAAAATATATCTTAACTCAAAGCATATTTCAGAGATAGAGATGATAGGTGTAGATGGGAATTCGTGCATCAATGCAAGTGCAAAAGGTGTAGTGAAGTGTGGTTTCATTGTTTCTATTATATTGAGTTGTGTAGGTGTATCTAATTTGCCACGATTTGAAAAGACAAAAGAAAACCTTGAGAAATTAGGGGTAATATTAAAATGAACAATTAGACAACTTTCAGTCTTGTAGAGAGATTGAAAGCAACAGAAGATTTGAAGTTGATGGAGGAATAAAAATGCTTACACATGTTGGCACAAATAATAGAGACAGAGAGATTAATACTTCGAAGGTTCGAATATACAGATGACGACGCAATGCTTAAATATTGGGTTGCAGACGAGAAAATACAATCATTATATTCTGAACCAGTGTACTCTACTAAAGATGAGGTAAAAGGATTGCTTGACAAGTATATAGGTTCTTATGAAAAGAATGACTATTATCGTTGGGCTGTTGTTGAAAAAACAACGGGTGAATGTATAGGACAGATAGCATATTTTTTGGTTGATAGTAAGAATTATTTTGCTGAAATTGAATATTGCATTGGTTCGGATTTTCAGTGTAAAGGTTTTGCAACAGAGGCAACAAAAGCAGTTATTGCATATGGATTCGATAGAATGAATTTGCACAAGGTTCAAATTTGTACTAAGACTATTAATGCACCATCAAAACGAGTAATAGAAAAATGTGGTTTTGTATATGAAGGAACATTGAGAGACTATTTCTATATGAACGGAGAATATGTTGGAAGATTGTATTTTTCAATATTAAGAAATGAGTTTGAAACTATGAAATAGGATATTTGTAGAGGTATTGTTTATGAAGATTGAATATAGAAAAGCGGATGTTGCAGATGCAGAATTACTGATAGATATTTATAATTCTACATTTTATAGTGATTATATTAAATATGGTGAATGTCCTGCTTATGGAAAAACAAAAGAAATGATGGAGAAATCTATAATAGATTATCCTAAATTTATTATTTTATATAATACCGAACCAGTCGGTTGCATTTCTTGTAAGAAAGTGGAAAAAGGAATATATGAGGTGGGCTGTTTGTGTGTTGTTCCAGAGTTTCAAGGAAAAGGAATAGGAACTCAAGCAATTAAATTTATAACATCGCACTACGAGGATTGGGATAAATTTACTTTAGTCACCCCCATAGACAAAAAGGAAAATGTAAAGTTTTATACAGAAAAATGTGGATTTGATATAGTGTCTATGGAAATGGATGGGAATGTTAAAGTAGCACGATTTGTTTTAGAAAAATAAATTTGAAGTTGATGGAGGACTTATGTATTCTGGGCTAATTATAAAAGAAAGCATTATGAATGAACAAATATTAGACAAGTTAGATGTGGTAAGTGTTGAACTTTGGAAGACCGATAATAAACCAAA
>SVNW01000020.1 GCA_015066745.1 Ruminococcus sp.
GTAAATATATTATATCATATTTCAAGCGAAAATGCAATAACTTGCAATAACAATTAATAAATTGTTTACAATTAGGTTTTACGTGGTTTAGAACTGTTTTTTGTACTCAAAGTGTAAAACTCGGGTATTTATTTTGGCAAGTACATTTATACGCAATTCATCCACTCCCTAAGAGGAAGAGGATTTCTGGCAAATAGTGTTAAAAATCCAGTTTGATTTTTGATATAAATTGTGATATAATAAACTGTAATTACAGATTTGCACAAATAAAACAATATAACAAGGAGTACAATGCAGCATGAAAAGAATACTTATTGTGGAGGACGACAAAACCCTTGCATCAGGCTTGTGCCGTGCCTTGAAAAACCAGGAAACGGAAGCAATTGCCGCTGAAAATCTGCATACGGCAAAAGAATGTCTTTCCAGCGAAGATGTCGCACTTGTCATCCTTGATGTGAATCTTCCTGACGGAAATGGCTTTGATTTTCTTCCATATTTAAAAAACGAATATAGTATTCCGGTGATCATGCTGACGGCAAATGATCTTGAATCTGATATTGTGGCAGGACTTGAGGCGGGGGCTGACGATTACATTACAAAGCCATTCAGCCTTGCTGTTCTTCGTGCAAGAGTGAACACACAGCTTCGCAAGTCAGACGACAGGAAAATTGCCAATCGTTTTGTATCTGATAAGTACATTTTTGATTTTGAGAGAATGGAATTCAGTGTTGACAGTGTTATGATTGAATTAAGCAAAACAGAACAAAAGCTTCTGCGTATTTTAACTGACAATGCAGGGATTACGCTTTCCCGTGATAAGCTTGTTGACAGAATCTGGACAGATAGTGCGGAATACGTAGATGAAAATGCACTTTCCGTCACAATCAAGCGTCTGCGTGACAAACTTAACACAAAGGAACGCATCAGAACGGTTTACGGAATAGGGTATATGTGGGTAAAGAACAATGCGGATTGAGATATTGCTACTTAGAGAATGCGGTCTGCTACTCCTGGTTCTGATTGTTGGTGCAGTTTTTGCAATTGCGTATGCGATCTGTTCCCATATCAGAATGAACCGACAGATAAAAAAGCTGGATGAAATGCTTGACAAAGCTATAGACGGTAGTTTTACAGAAAGCTGTTTTGACGAGTCTGCGCTTTCATATATCGAAAACAAAATGTGGAAGTATCTCTCCATGTCGGAAATTTCCACAAAGAAAACCGCTGAGGAAAAAGCAAAAATCAAGACTCTTATTGCTGATATTTCGCATCAGACAAAGACACCCGTATCGAATATTCTGCTGTATTCGGAGTTGCTTGCGGAATGCGATCTCTCCGACATGGAAAAGGACTATGCCAACCGCATTTTTTCCCAGTCGGAAAAGCTGTCTTTTCTGATTACATCTCTCGTAAAGTTGTCAAGGTTGGAAACGGGAATTATTTCACTTTCGCCAAAGGAAACAGTGATTGCGCCCATGCTTCAGGATATTGTAGTTCAGGCACAGGCAAAAGCTGAGGAAAAGGGACTGGAGCTGACGCTGGCGTGCCATGACGAAAAGGCTGTGTTTGATGAAAAATGGACAAATGAGGCTGTCTGGAATATTGTCGATAATGCGCTGAAATATACTGATAAGGGTAGTATAAAAATAACTGTTAAAGAATATGAAATGTTCGTATGTATTGAAATTTCCGATACAGGACGAGGGATTTCCGAAGAAGAACAGGCACAGATTTTTTCACGTTTTTACCGTTCCGAAAGCACCGTATCTGAAGAAGGTATCGGTATCGGACTGTACCTTGCAAGGCAGATTGTTTCTGCGGAAAACGGTTATATCAAGGTTACATCGGAAATCAAAAAAGGATCGACATTTTCGGTGTTTCTTTCAAAACTGTAAGAATTAATTCTGCTATGGAAATAATGCAGAAAGAATTATAGTATATAATCTGTATTGTAGAAAAGTCTACGATACAGATTTTTATTTGCAAAGGAGTTTTGATTATGGCAATACTTGAAACATATCAATTGAAAAAAACATACGGTAGCGGAGAAAATGCGGTGCATGCCCTTGACGGTGTAAGCTTTGAAGTGGAACAGGGTGAATTTGTTTCCGTTGTGGGAACATCGGGAAGTGGTAAGTCCACACTTCTTCATATGCTTGGAGGACTTGACCGTCCCGACAGTGGAGACGTGTTTGTTGACCAAAAGGATATTTTCTCTCTCGGTGATGAGGCTCTTACCATTTTCAGAAGGAGAAAGATCGGTTTTGTATTCCAGAATTATAACCTTGTTCCCTCCCTAAATGTGTATGAAAATATTGTACTTCCTATTCAGCTTGATGGCAGAGAGCCTGACGGGAAATACATTAACTCAATAATCGAAACCCTTGGACTTACTGAAAAGCTTGGCAATCTGCCGAATAATCTTTCTGGAGGTCAGCAGCAGAGAGTTGCAATTGCAAGAGCACTTGCGGCAAAGCCTGTGATAATTCTTGCGGACGAGCCTACGGGGAATCTTGACAGCAAAACTTCTCAGGACGTTATGGGTCTGCTGAAAGTTACAAGTGAACGCTTTGCACAGACAATTGTGATGATTACCCATAACGAAGAAATTGCACAGATGGCTGACAGAATTATCCGTATTGAAGACGGAAAAATCGTTTCAGGGAAATAAGGGGTGATTTCTGTGAAGATCAACAATAGAAAATGCGTCAGCCGCGTGAGCATAAAAAATCTGTTTACTACAAAAACAAGATGTATTGTTTCGGTGATTGCAATTGCACTTACAACGATACTTTTTACATCACTTTTTACGATCCTGATGACAATGGCAAAGGGCTTTGAGGAGTCGAATTTCAGACAGGTGGGTACATATTCCCACGGTGAATTCAAGGATCTTACAGAGGAACAATACAACGAACTATGTACCGATGAGAAGATTCTTGCATATGGTCTGCGACGGATTGCAGGCGTTACAACGGGCGAAGCCTTTACCAAAAGCTTTGCCGAAATCAGCTATATGGATAAAAATACCGCAAAGTGGAGTTACTGCACGCCGGATGTGGGTTCACTTCCAAAAGAAAATACCAACGAAGCAACCGTTGACACCAAGGTGCTTGCCTGCCTTGGAATTGAGCCGGAAACAGGAAAAAGTTTTACGCTTGAAATGGACCTGGACGGAACTATCGTCACTGAGGAGTTTGTGTTGAGCGGTTGGTGGGAATACGATGAGGCTGCACCTGCAAGTCACGTACTTATTCCTGAAAGCAGACTTGAGGAGCTTTTCTCAAAGTATAACGTACAGTTTAATATGAGTTTCATGGGAACATACGGACTTGATGTCATGCTGAAAAGTGATTACAATATTGAGGGACAGCTTGTGGAAATTCTTGAACGTCATGGCTTTTCAGACAGTGAAAATGAAATTTCTATCGGTGTAAACTGGGGATATATGAGCGAAAATTTTGCGGAAAGCCTTGATTTTGACGGCATTGTAACAATTGCTGTTATTCTGCTGTTTATTGTATTTACAGGATATCTTATCATTTACAATATTTTCAGAATTTCCGTTGCCAACGACATCCGTCATTATGGTATGCTCAAAACGATTGGCACAACACAAACGCAGATCAAAAGAATGGTTCATACACAGGCAATGATTCTTTCCGCAATTGGAATTCCTATTGGAATGATTATTGGCTGGATAACAGGAAGTGTGTTTTGCCCTGTGGTCATGTCGGAGCTAAACATTTATAAAGCATCCGCTTCAGTAAATCCGTGGATATTTGTTTTTGCAGCTGTATTTGCATGGATTACCGTTATGATCTCCTGTTTCCGTCCTGCAAGAACAGCAGGAAAAGTTTCGCCTGTGGAAGCACTCAGATACACTGAGCAGGCTTCGGGATTTGGCAACAGAAGTGGCAAAAAAGGCGTATCCCTGTTCGGTATGGCGATGGCAAGACTGACAGGTAACAAGGGTAAGACGGTTCTTGTGATTGCGTCACTTGCTCTTTCGATCGTGACATTTACTCTTACCTTTATCCTCGCAAACAGTTTTAGTATGGAGAAATATCTATCCGATATTCCGACAGATTTCATTATTGCAGATTCAAACTATTTTGCGTATAAATGGAATGAAAAAAATGCAATCTCCCTTGAAGAAAATGAATTTCTCAGATCTATGGACGGCGTCACCGATAGCTTTGTGACCTACGGAATACCTGTTTCCTATTCCCCTGAAACCTATTTCAGCAAGGAGGCAGTACGTGAAATGCTTTCAAGACATAGTGACGAGGGTGGCTATATTGATGGCTATATTGCAAATGGTTTAGAAGCGGACGGTACGATTGCACAGAAAGTTCAGATTCTTGGTCTGGATAGCATAGTATTTTCAAAGTTAAAGATTTACGAGGGGGATATGGCAAAGCTTGCGGAAAGCGGCTATATTGCAGTAGAACAGAATGATTATTTCAAGCTTGGGGATAAACTCACCTTTCTCTTTACCGATAAATATGAATACATAAATACTGAGACAAATGCAGTATATACAGAATTTGACAGCATACCAATAAGTGAATACGAATTCATTGAAATAAAAACGGAAACACATAAAGTTGAATACGAAATAGCAGCTGTCATTGATGTGCCGTACACATTGGGTTATCGCTTCTCAATTGATACACCATTGTTCATTACAAACAATGAGGATTTGTTTGCACAATCCAATTACTGCAAACCGCTTTACATTGCTTTTGATACAACTGACGAGGCAAAGGCTGAAATGGAGAAATTCCTTGCTGATTACACGGAAACAAACACTCTAAGCTATATAAGCCGTGCAACAGAGGAAGCTTCCTTTAAATCCTTTAAAAGAATGTTTGTAATTCTCGGTGTGGCACTCAGTATTATCGTTGGTCTTATCGGCTTGCTGAACTTCATCAACACGATGATTACAAGCATCAATTCCCGTCAGAGAGAAATCGCTGCCCTTCAGGCGATAGGAATGACGGGCAGACAGCTTTGTACAATGCTTATCTGGGAAGGCGTCATCTATATTTTCGGCGCGGCAATTGTGTCGTTGCTTCTTAGTATGATTACAATTCCCTTTGGCAATCTAATTGAAGAAATATTCACGTTCTGTGATTACAGCTTTACAATTCTTCCTCTGGTTACAGCCATTCCTGTATTTACGATAATTGGAACAATGATTCCTGCAATCATATATAAAAACCTTATAAAAAAGTCAATTGTAGAAAGACTCAGGGAAAATGAGTAACAATACAAAGAAAAAAGCAGATACTACTCTTATGAAGTATCTGCCTTTTCTGTTTCATAGCCTGCTGTATAGGTCTTTCATATTAGTTCTTTGGAAACTTTTATATGAGTACCGACCTAAGTATCCGGAAGTTTTTTCGGTTTTTATTAAACCGGGCAAACGTTTACAGCTCTCTGCTTGTCGCTGTTCTTAGGGTCAGCTTCTACATCAAATGTAACTTTCTGACCTTCTGCAAGAGTCTTGAACCCCTCTGAAACAATAGCTGAGAAATGTACAAATATGTCATCTCCGCCGTTGTCGTTAGCGATAAATCCATATCCCTTTTCTGCGTTAAACCATTTTACTGTACCGTTATTCATACTGCGGTCTCCTTAAACAAATATATTTTCATGATCATAATAAAAAAACTCACATACTTTTGTAAATCATTAAAAAGACAATGACTTACAAAAGTATGTGAGTGCAAAGCGATCATGAATTGTTTAAATTATATCATAGTTTCAAAAATATGTCAAGAGAAAGTGGAAAAGTTTTTATCATATCGTTTTTGAAAAAGTCGAAGAGCCGATACATATGTACCGGCTCTCCTGGTTAGGATTGTATGTGTAAAGTTAAATGAAAATATCATGTATAAAGTCAAAAATAACAGTGTTTATTTATTGACATTGTCGTTATCATTTGTTAAAATTAAATATGTAATAATAGAGTTCAGACACAAATTTGCGTTAAATTCTATCCTATTAAATAGTAACATACATATCCCGTTAAGTCAAATAGTTTTATTTGAATATAGGTTATAGTTTGTATGTTATACACTTATATTTATTGCTGATCGTTAAAAAATCAGCAGTAGCAGAAACCATCAAGGTCAAAGATCTTGTTTTTATCGCCCTGACTCATTTTCAGAGTGAATGTGTGATTTCCCGGTTTGTTTGAACTGAATATAAAGTCAGATTCACGGTTTCCCCAGCCGGTCGTATTATAACCGTCTATGGTTTTTTGATATTTGCCATCAACAAAAATATCTATACAGCCATATCTGTTATCAGAATGTATGTAAAAAAATATAATCGTACGCTGACAGAAAAAACTCTTTTCTATGACGTTATTTCCCGAAAGCTGTATTTTAAGATTTGATTCTGATATAACATTTTCATATACTGATGTGGTCATAGGCGGTGGAAGATGATATTCCGGGTCGTGCTTGGCGGAGTCGGTCTGTTCAAAGAAGTGTGCTATACATTCGCTTATAAATTCATGTCCCTTATTTGTAGGGTGAGCGTAGTCGGAAGAATAGTCTTCCCAGGTCCATTCACCATTGTTTATTTTGTGACGTAAAATATCTCTTATACTCAGAACAGGCAGGCTGTAATGTATGTCATAAGGAATTTTCTGTGCCTGACTGTTGGTAAAGCTTTTAAGGGTCATGTATAGCGGAATCACAGCACAGCCGTGATCAAGTATCATTCTGAGCATACCTTCATAGCATTCCATAAGCTGCGGTGTAGCGAAGTCACTTATTCCGAAGTCGATAAAAACTATATCGGGATCATGTATTAAGACTTCTTCTTTTGTACGATAAAGTCCGGTAACTGTATTTGAACCGCATATTCCGGCATTTACAAATGTACTTTTGCCAAATCTTCTGTTGAAGTAGTCATTGAACAGAGAGGTGAAACTTAAAGTGGAGAGATGTTCTTCAAAAGGTTCGGCTGTTACTGAAGCACCAAGAAATACGATTTTGATTGATTGATTTGTTTTTGCTTTTTTCAGAACGTTTTTAAGTCTGTAGTTATTACCATATGATATTATTAAATCAGAAAAATTTTTCAAATAGATCACCTCATAATTTCCGGTCTATATTTTTAAGGAGTAAAAAATGACAACGCAACAAATAGAGTACGTTATGATGCTTGCAGAGGAAAAGAGTTTTTCAGCAGCAGCAAAAAAATTATTTATAACACAGCCATCACTCAGTCAGTTTATTATGAATCTCGAAAATCAGCTCGGAGTACAGCTTTTTGACAGAAATACATACCCTATAAAGCTTACTCCTGCAGGAGAAATATATATAAAAAATGCACGCAGGATCATGGACATTGAACGTGAAATGAATGCAGAAATTACAGACCTTCTTAATATGAAGACAGGTTCTCTTATAGTTGGTGCCGATTCATTTCGTGCGTCATGTCTTTTAAATCAGAGCGTGGCATCTTTTCATGAAAAGTATCACAATATAAAGGTAGATGTGACGGAAGCAGAATACAGTGAACTTAATAATATGGTCATGCGTGGCGATATCGACTTCTATATCGGAACAGGCGAACCTGATCAGAAAATTTTTCATAAAGAATTTCTGGCAAATGAGAGAATATTTCTTGCTGTCCCATCTGTATATCACATAAATTCCGGATTGGGTGAATATGCACTCACTGCAGAGGATATATCCGAGAACAAAGACCGGCTTGCAAAGGTTGATCCTGTCGATATCAGTAAATTTGCCGATGAACCTTTTATAATGTTCGGTATGGAAAACAGTCTGAATGATATTGTAAGCCGTATATGTTCCTCAAGTGGTTTTTCTCCTGCAAAATACACAACAGTAAAGCATATGCAGACTGCATTTTCTTTTATAAATTCCGGAATAGGAATAGGGTTTGTTCCCGACTCGTTTATAAAGTACGGGAACAATAAAAATCACCCTGTTTACTACGCTATTGACCCTGCTGTATCTATATATGAGATAATACTGGTTTCAAGAAAAAACAAATATCTCACAAAAGCTGCTGTAGAATATGTACGTATATTAAAACAGCTTATAGGATACGGTACATGGCTGTAATCAGTCTTTATAGTTCATATCGTTTTCAGTGACGTTTCTGAGGGCTTCGTTGTACTCAGAAGCGTCTTTTTTTGCAGCTTCAAGGTCATGTTCAAGATAGTTTCCGCATTCGGCTTTGCTTGAACCGGGAATCTCACCTGTAAAGTCTGCTATGAAAATAAATGATTTTTTGATAAGTTCAAGTACCTGAGCCTTTGAAACACTGTCACGCACTATAAGATAAAATCCGCTTCTGCAACCCATAGGACCTGCATATATAATGTTGTCGGAATATTCAGAATTTCTTACATATGTTGCAAGCAGATGTTCTATGGTGTGGAGTGATTTTGGTGAGATAAAGTCGTTGTTGTTCGGTTTTTTCATTCGGATATCATAGGTTACCGCGTCACCGTCTATTCTTGAAATATATACACCTTTTTCAAGTGTATCGTGATTTACTGTAAAGCTGGCTATCTTTTTCATGATAGTACCTCCTGTTTGTAATTTTTTCACTATAAACTTTATCACATCTTGTTGTCTGTGTCAAGGTACACAAAAACCGACTTCTCTGTTCGGATATAAACAGAAAAATCGGTTTGAGTACACACGACTATTGATTTATTCGAGCGGTTTTGACAGCGTTATAGCCAGTATATCGGTTGAGGACGGATTTTTTACATAGTAGTTTGTGGTTTCCACTCTTCTGTAAATGCCGTCATCTCCTATTTGTCGGGTCACAACACTTCTTTTTCTGTCGCCTTTGTTATACGCCTCTATCTGAGCGAGACGGTCAAATGTTGTTTTGAAAAGTTCCTGGTCTTCAGGGTGCATTGTTGTAGCTCCGTGTTCTATCAGTTCAGTGAACACACCTGTTGATTTGCACGACTGTGTTGTAAAGTTTTCATATGCCATCATATAAAAACTGTTTCTGGTAAGGTTGCACATGATGATAAGGGGATAGCACATAAACACTGCGTCAAGCAGAAGTTGTGTAGCGCTTGCAGCCGGCTGTGTTTCTATTATATCACCTGTATCTGTTTTATTTCCTGGTATATTGACAAGGAGTTCATATTCACTTTCAGGAATAGGACGAGAGAAATAATAACCTTGTATAAGTTCACAACCGCAGGTGCGTAAAAATTCAAGCTGTTCTTTTGTTTCCACGCCTTCTGCTACTGTGGATAATCTGAGACGATGAGCAAAGCAGAATATACTTTCAAGTACGATTCTTTCTTTTTCGTTTTCGCAGTTTCCGCTAAGCAGAGATTTGTCTATTTTCAGTACAGATGCCGGAACGTCTTTTACAAAGTTAAGTGAAGAAAGTCCGCTTCCGAAGTCATCTATAGCAACTGTAAATCCTGCATTACGTATTTTATTTATAAATTCGATAATATATGTTTTGCCTTTTGCAAGTGCGGATTCTGTAATTTCTACTTCTATGAGGTCATGCGGAATGTTATGACCGTCTACTATATTACAGAGTCTTTCGGTAAAATCCGGTTCATAAGTATGAGCACGTGAAAAGTTTACTGATATAGTTACCGGTTGCAGACCGTTGTCAATTTGTTTTTTCATAAGAGCACATACTATTTTCAGGATATGCCAGTCAAGTTTTGTGATAAGACAGCTTTTTTCAAGAATAGGAACAAAACTGTCCGGTGGAATAAGAGTACCTTCGTCACTTATCCATCTTGCCAGAGCCTCAGCACCGGATATATTTCCGGTCAGGGCATTGTATTTGGGCTGATAGTATGCAACTATCATGCCGTTTTGTATAGCTTCATCAAGCATGGCTTCTATATTGCCTTCTGTAAATTGTATCATAACATAAACCTCCCCGTAGTTATATTTCTATAGTCATAATATATAAAATTTGATGTTATACAATGTTATAATAGTCGTTTTGTACAGCTATATAATTATTTTAACACTAGAATATGGATTATGTCAAGTTAACATGGCAAAGCAAAGTGTATAAAAATAACGGTTAACAGTTATCTATAATGATGTATAAATCAATTACATTTGAAATAAATAATCCTCGTCAGTTATTTTTGACGAGGATTATCGTAGTTTATTTTTTTACACTTACATATATGTCTATTATGTGCTCGGCATTGTTTTTAGTGTCATTATGCACTATTGAATAATAGAAATCAGTCATGGTTTCATAATTGTGTTCTGAAATATAACTTTCAAGATGCTTTTTTGTTTTTGAAAGTGCAGAAAGACTACCTTCGTGTCGTATAGTTATTGCATCTAAAAGACCAAAGTCAGACATAAACGAATATTCGGCACGTGATTCTAAAACTGAATTTATAGGAATCATAAATTCGATATTCAAATTTTCTTCGGTTTTGTCATTGGTATTGATATGAAAAACGATAGGTTCATGTGTGGTTTTGACTCCGAGAACCGAAATATTTGAACGTATAAAATCTGCCATTTTTAAAATATTATTTTCCGGAATAGAACATTTATATGACAGTATATTTTCTGAAAACAATGTCTTGTTTTCCTGTACCTGCAAATATATCCCTCCCTGACATATTGTAAATTTATTTAAAATTATCTGATTGTTTTAAGTGTAGGCAACAATGTTAAAATAATTTTTTATTGTATATATTATACTTATATAAGACGGATATTACAATCAATAAGGAGTGAATGGGAGGAATAATAGAGTGAATGGTATGTGACATTTTTTATTTGTTATAATGTGATACTGATTAATAATTATACTTATATTTTTTCTATATATTATTATATCAATGTTAGAGTTTATTGTCTATTGACGTGTATTACAAAGTTTTTTTGTTTTAGCAGAAGGAATAGATACATAGTAGCATTTAAGAGTTGATAAAAATTAGTGAATCTAAGAAAAATATATATTTACTCCTGAAAAGCATCTCTTTACTCCTTTAATATTGAATATTATTCAGAAAGATGATATAGTAATAATCATCTTTGGACTCAGAGCGATGTTGCAAATTATATGGAAGATAACTATAATATGCATCCGTACGATAATGTAAATTATGACGGTTCGCTTGCATGGTATGTTGGTAGCAAAAATACTGACTCAGATCAGTCGAAATATCCTGCAGGAAGAGCGTTAAAAGCTATTACAGGTTTTAATTATATCGCTTATGGATGTAGTACTACCGGAAAATCAAATTTGGAGTCAAGTCAGGTAAAATCAAAATTGGTAAGTACCATTAATACAGGACATGCGGTTCTTGCTTGTGGTAGATCTAATTCACAGGGTACAAGTTATATGCCAGGATATCCTGCAGGAAAATATGGTCATTGGATTGCATCAGATGGTTATAGAGATGATGGAAAACAGGTATGGGTTGTTGATCCGGCAGGTAGTAACACTGGAGTTCTTGGTTCAAGTTGGAAAAGTGTTTTCGCTTATTATTCAGTATCAATTGATAAATTTACAGATTTTGCTTGGTATCACGGAATACTTTGGTAATTTATGAAGGTGAATTATTTATAAAATTATTGTTTAACGATTTGGGGAGATTTTCTCCCCAGATTGTTAATTAATATCATTGTAAAATTAGAAGGTGTATTTATGAATAAAAAAAGTATTGTTGGTTTTGCAGTTTTGCTTATGTCAGTTATATTATCATCATGTAATTCAGAGTCTGAAAGTGTTACAAAGAAAGATAGCATAGCTTCAAAAGAAGAAAGTGTTATTTCTTCAACAGAAGTTACACAAACAGTTACGGAATTAACTACTGTTACTGATTTTATGGAAGGAGAAGTATCGCTTAAAGAAGAAAAATTAAAAAATGATAATCAGATAGAATCAAATGATGTATCAGAGAATAGAATCGGGTCGTATGACATATCAGTAGATACTATAGAAGCCAGTTCAATATACAATACTGAGATAGTATCTTTGCCTGAAAGTATTAATGATA
This sequence comes from Ruminococcus sp., assembly GCA_015066745.1. Taxonomy (GTDB): domain Bacteria; phylum Bacillota; class Clostridia; order Oscillospirales; family Ruminococcaceae; genus HUN007. The sequence goes on from SVNW01000020.1 coordinate 12,029, forward strand.
AGAGTTATTTTCTTTGTGATATTAATAATGATAATATTGTTGTATCTGTTGATATCGTTGATGAAGCTGAGGAATACATTTGTGAATATGGTTTGTTGAATCCAAAGGATAACAGTTATGAAACGTTGATTACAAATAAAAAAGATACATACTATAGTTGTTCTTGTGGGGATTATTATGTTTTTACTTCATATCAAAATGATGTGGATTCACTGGAATATTATAATGCACAAACAAAAGAAAATAATATAATATTTAACTATATTGATGGTTTTACTGTAACTGAAAATGTTCCGATAATTTATGATGGAAAGTTATATTTTGATGTATATACAACTCCGAACAGGGATTATGTTGATTTGTATGAGTATGATTTTACAAATGGAGAACTTTTGAAGAAAGTTGAAAATGCAACAATACCGATGATCTCTTCTTCTGGTTTAAAATATGTTAATTTCGATTATTATGGAGATGGTGCTGATAAAATAGTTGCTTTTTCTGACAAAAGTGAATTTAGTATTTTAAATAAAAGACTTATGGAATTGACATGCGTTGAAGATAGAGTATTTGGATTTGTAAACGAAGAAACAGGTCATAAGTATGGAGATATCACTAAGTTTCAGCAACTTTCAGAAAATGAAGATGATATAACAATATTGTCAACAATATCAGGTGAGGGTGAGTTACTGACTTCACTTGTAACTAATGACTTTTGTGTAGCATGGAATGACGAAACAGGTTTAGACAGCACACCATGTACATATGATTTTTTAAATAATAGAATAGTTGTATTTGATAACATGGAAAATTGTTATTACAGAACTTTTTTACAGTCAGATATGGGAATGATTTTCGATATAATGAATTTTAATCAGACACATCAGGTTTGTTTATTTAGTCCTAAGGAGGATTAATTTTGAAAAAAGTAAAAAAGATAGTTTCGTTTATATGTGCATTTTCAATAGCTTTTATGAGTGTATCATGCAATGAAAAGGAAGAAAATCAAAATAGTGGTACTAAAAATTTATCAATAGCTCAGCAGTGCGTATACAGAGGAAAAAATATAGAATTAGTAGAACCAGGAGATAGTCTGATCGACTTTGAAGTGGCAGATGATCAGATTACATTTACCAAGCTTAAGAATGAGGAGTTAGCACAGATAAGTACATTTGATCTTGTTAATTTTGAAGTGAATAGTTATGATTTTAATCTTTCTGATTTTGAAGAGGGGTTATGTGATTATCCAAGTATATACTCAAATGAACAAAAATTTTATCTTGTGAATGAATTTGTCGACAAAACAGTTATATATATTGTTGATAAAGAAAAGTTAACAATATCAAGTGTGGTAGTACCGGAAATTTCTGCTCAGAGTTTTTGTGTGGATAATAAAGATATGTTTTATTTGTCGTACTATGTTTACGATATTCAAAGTAAATCAGTAATAATCGATATTTATTCAGATGGTCAGAAATATAAAACAGTTAATCTTTCAGAAATATTATCTGATAGCAACAATATCTGTGTGTGTGATATGTATGTAGATGGTGATGACAATCTATATGTTTTATACACTCTTAATGATGAGGTGTATATTGCGAAACTTGGAAATAATGGAGATGTTATATCAAATAGTATTGTCGATGGTATTTTTGGTCAGTTAAATAATTTGATTACATCGGAAAACGGACGATTTTTTGTTGTAAATCGTGCCGGAGCAGGTGAGATACTTATAAATGAAATTGATCCTCAAACTTGCCAGACAATAGAATATTACGAAGAAAATACTGTCGGAGTGATTTTAGACGGCGTATCAGGTTATGATTATATAGTTTATGATAATAATACATTTACTGGTATAAAAATAAATGAAGGGATTTCTGAAGATCTATATGAAAGTTCAGATGGTTTTGAAAATGTAAATATATGTGAAGATGAAGGTATATCTTTTGGAGTAAAATTTAGATATGACAGCTCGTTTATTAAAGCAGATAAAAATACATATGAAGTAATTTCTCAGACTAAGATTAATCTTGGAGACGATTGTTACATAATAGATTCATGTTATAAAAATCAGGAGTATATCTATTTGTGCGGAGATGATAATACACAATTTATGATATTTACTGATGAAAATGGAAATGTAGCAAAAAGAGAAGAAATAAATATAGGTGAGAATATATATTTATCATGTATAGAAACTGATGGTGATAATATATATGCACTTGCAACTGACTATGAGGAGTGTAATTGCATAAAATTTGATAAAAATATGGATTTTATTTCAGAAGTATCAGTTGACAGTGTAAAGGGCGATTTTAAAATTTTATATGCAGATAATGAACTATATGGCTGTAATGGCGATTTATATAAAATAGATTTTGCAGATAATAAAGCTGTAAAGCTTGATGTAGAATCGACTATATGCGATATTTATCAGCATAATGATGGTCTGGCCGTAAAAGATGAAAAAGGCAGGATATATATTTATGATGATAGCGATATGTCGGAGATAATTAATACAAGTGAACTGTCATTTTTAAATAGTAATCAGATATCACAGATTGAGTTTGTAGATGAAAATAATTTTCTGGTTTATTCCGATATATCAGGTAAACTTCAGATGGTAAACACGCTTAACGAATCTGAACTTGAAAATATCAGTGTAATTAATATTGCGTCTGATATAGAAAGTACAGAATTAAAAAATATCATATCAGAATTTAATGCTGAAAATGATGATACGGTACTGGTTCTTTCCGATTATTCAACTGACGAGAAGTTAGAGCAGCTCAATATGGAAATTGCAAATGGAAATATTCCTGATATTATCGTTTCAAACGGACGAATGGATATGAGTATATATGAAAATATGGGTGTTCTTGAAGACCTGACATCATATATAGAAAATGATAAAACCATAAACATCGATGATTATTATACAAATATTTTCAGAGCTTGTTCATCACAGGGGAAAATAACACAAATAGTGCCTTTCTATACGATTGTTACAGCTGTAGGAAAATCATCGGTTCTCAGTGAAAATATGGGCTGGAATTATTCTGAATTCAGTAACTTTGTTATGGAAAACAGCAGTAAAGATATTCTTTATCGTGGTTGGTTTCATGAGGGAATGGACTATAGAATTATTCCATATTATGTTTTTTCAGATTTTATTGATACTAAAAATAAAAAAATTGAAATCAATCCGGAGTTTGCACAACTTCTTTCGGTATGCAAGTCGCATATAAGTGAACCTGATGACGAAGAGGTTTATTATGATAAAAATAAACTGTCAAGCGGATACGATATGAGATTCAGAAATGATACATGTCTTATGGAAGTTACAGAAATATATAGTATAGATGAGTTGTGCAATCTTAAAGATGCTATAATTAACGAAGATATAGTTTTAAAAGGATTGCCTGCGGATAACAGCAATGGTTCATATGTATGTCCGAAATTAAAATTATCAATGCTTACTACATGTAAGGAAAAAGAAAAAGCGTGGAACTTTATCAGAAAATATCTTGATGATGAATATCAGAAACAATTGAATATAAGCGGTTTTCCGGTAAAGAAAGATGCGTTTGAAATGTTGTATAGTAAGTGTGAAGAGAGAAAACACTATGTGGGTGAAATGATATGCGATGTTCATGTTCCAAACAAGGAATACAAAGATATGATTTCTGCATGGATAGGTTCGGTTACTGATTCGGTATGTAGTGAAAAAAGAATATCGGATATAGTAATAGAGGAACTGGAAAAATATTTTGGAGATCAGCAAAATGAAGAAGAAACTATAAAGGAACTGGAAAGAAAAATAGAATTGTATATGTCTGAAGTGTTATAGTAAAAAAATAAAATGTTGCCTGAATTCAAAAGTCAAATAAGATAAAGTGACGTTTACTCCTGAAATAACCCTGTTTACTCCTGATTTGTTGAATGTTTCTGCAAAGTATAGTATTATACAGACACAACAAAAACAACAATGTAAATAAATTATAATTTTTTGACAAACAGGAGGAAAAATCATGAGAAAGAATTCAAAATTTTTTAAGTCAGTAGTAGCAGGGGCAATGGCATTATCGATGATGGCAGCTCCACAAGGTATGTTTGGTGATGCTTTTTCCGGACTATTCAATGTAACAGAAGTAAGTGCAGCAGCTTATACCGGTAGAAGATATGATCAGAAAGGTTGGTCTAAGTCTACAACACTTGACAGTCAGTTGCAGAGTGCAGGTTGTGGTATATTTGCTTTTGCAAACGCAATCTATAATCTTAATGGTAAGAGTGTAGATGTAAGAACTGTTGCAACATGGGCAAAGGGCAACAATTCATGGAGACCGGGAAATGGCGGAATGTACAGAGATTTATTCTACACAAATAAAAGTGTTCAGAATAAGTATGGAAGTACATATGGCTTTAAGATAGATAAATGTGCAAACGGTAAAGTTACAAATAATGAGTTTATAAATCATTTGAAAAATGGTGGTGTAGCTGTTGCGCATGTATATAATCACTTTATTGCAATAACAGATTATAGTGCTTCAAAAGGTTATTACGTGGTAGAAAGCTATGTAACAAACGGAAGAGCATTACCTTCAGCAGGATGGGTTTCAGGTGCTTCGCTTACAACCAAAAATGCAAACAGCAAGGTTGACTGGTATTGCCTTATCAGTAAATCCGGAGTTTCAAATCGTTTTTTTCCAAAATATACTGGCACTTCTAATTCAATAGTAGATGGACTTAAGGCAGTTGGTTGTTCTGATACAAGTTTTACTTATCGCAAGAAGATAGCTGCTGCAAATAATATTTCCAATTATACAGGTACACCAGCACAGAATACAAATATGTTAAACAAACTCAAGGCTGGTAATCTTATCAAACCATAATAGTAAATATTTTTCTTATATAAAAACGTTCCACGTGGAACATCAGTAGTATAGTAATAAAAATCCGGAGAAGGTTTAAAGTTCTTTTCCGGATTTTTTATTGTTTCAATTAAGGCGACAACAAAAACGGTAATATTTTTCGTCTTGACACTATGTGGTTCATGTGTTAGAATAAGTACAAATGTTGTTTGTGGCAAAGGAAGATGATTTTTATTATGGAAAAGTTGCAGGAGCTGGGCGTGGATATTGATGAGGCGTTAGAGCGTTTTATGGGTGATGAGTCTTTTTTTATTGAGATGCTCGGAAAATTTGAAAAGACTGTTGAAGATAACCCGGTGTCTGAATATTTTGAGGCAAAAGATTTTGAGAAGGCTTTGAAAAGTGCGCATACGCTTAAAGGTGTTACGGGAAATTTTTCGATGATTCCTTTATATAACGGATATTTCCGGATAGTCGAACTGCTCAGGGCGGGAGATGCACTGAAGGCAGAAGAAATACTCAGAGATATTCTTCCGTTGCAGGAGAAAATAATAAGTTGCATAAATGAATTGGAATAACATTAATAAAAACAGCAAAAACAATCTGTCGTAGTATCATTCTGGTATCGGCAGATTTTTTTGATTTTTTTGAAAAAATGTGTCACAGTAATGCAGAGTTTTACGATTGTGTAAAGCAGAGGAGAAATATAAGGAGTTTCGGGAGGTGAAAATTTGACGGGGAATGAGTATGGTGCTTTGGCGGAAAGGTCGTTACATGAAGCACATCGGGCGATTTTTGATGATTATTGTGATTACGTTTATGCAATAGCGTTTAATAGATTGAGAAATACAGGAACGAGAGAGGATATAGAAGAATGTGTAAGTGATATATTTGCAGATATTTATCAGATTTTTGATGAAGAAAAAACAGATTCGGGTGATATAAAAATTTTGATAGGAACGGTGGCAAAAAGGCGTGCTGTTGATTTTTACAGAATGCTTAATGCTAAAAAGAGAAAGACAGTATTTTTGGAAAATGAGGAAATTGTTTCGGATACAGATATTGAGGAAGATAATGACCGTAATGAATTGCGAAATGCCATGCTAAGTGAGATAAACAATCTCGGAGAACCCGATTCTACTATACTGATACTGAAATATTACTATAATCGCACATCGGAAGAAATAGCAAAGAAACTGTCTATGACAGCTGTTTCGGTAAGAAAACGTTGTGAAAGAGCGATGAAAAAATTAAAGTCCAGATTTGAACAGCTTGATATCGATATGAGGAGGTGAACATTTTGAGAGAGGAAAAAGATTTTGATATATTTGCAGATGCGGACGATAAATTTATATATGAGATATCCCAAAAATGTTCACCGTTAAGTGAACGTGAAAAAGAGAGAATGTTTGCAAAGAGTGAAAAAAAATATGGTAAGAGCAAAAAGACATTTAATATAAAAGTAAAACTATACAGAAAATGCATGAGATATAAAAATGCTATTGCATCGGTGGCGTGCCTTATACTAATCAGTGGTCTGCTGATTTTTCTGACGATTCTTGAAAGCAATGGAAACAGCAAATCAGCGCTAAAAACAGCAGAAAAAATGAATGTTTCAGAAATCAGTGACAGTTTTTATGACGAATTTGAGATCTGTAAACAAAAAGAATATAAAAACCTTGATATTTCAGAATGTATGGCTGTCTTTCCTGACATAGACAGTTTTTATCAGCTTGAAATAAAATGTAGCAGTGAAAACAGAACACAGAATATAAACCTTGATGATGTACACTGGTACTTTGATAACGGAGATCATAATAACAAAAGCTTTGATATATACGGTAGCAGTACAAGTATAGGAGAAGCAGTCGGATATATTGAGGATTCATATATTTATAAGTTTGATAATATAGATTCGGGTTTTGGCGTAGATGTAACCTACACAGGTGTACAGTCGCTTGATAATGATAATAATGCATATATATTTGCAGTTTCTCCTGCGTGGAATAACATTCCTTTTGATTTTTACGACAGGAGAATACTCTCAGACAGAGAGGAATATTATATGTTGCAGACATATCTTATGATGGTCAGAGGTTTTGTTGCCGACACGCTTACAGGTCTTGAGTTTCCCGAAGTTGAGGAAGTCGGAGAAAAAATCAATGAAATCTATCCGCTTGAAGATGCACTTGATATTCTCAGCGAATATATGACACAAAAATCAGTATTTGAAGTGCTGACAGCAGAGTTTGTATACAAGGGAAAATACAGCGAAGACAAATTGACCGCAACGCTTAACGCCACATGGAAATTTACTATGTACAATGAAGAAAGCGGTAAATACTATAGTGCATATGTTGACGCAAATAGCGGTGAAATTGAGTGTGTAGGGTGATGTGGAGGTTGCGGGATTAACAAAAAATTACCGAAGAACAACAAATGATTCTTCGGTAATTTTTTGTTTATTTTTTAAGAATACGTCACACCCGATACAGATTTTACGATTGTATAATATGAAAGGACGAAATATGACGGGTGCAGATAAGGGAGGTGGTATTACAGAGTAAAAAACTGTAATGATAAAGTAGCATTTAAGAGAGGGAGTGTAAAAAATATGAAGTACAGATTTATAAGTTTTATGACAATGATAGTTTTTGTAATGGTTTTGGTTGCAGGGTGCAGGAAAAATGATACCGAAAAAGAAAAAGGTACGATAGGCAGGACTCTTATAGAAAACTATTTTAAGGAAAATGAAAAGTATGTCGAACCAGAAAATATGTATTATGAAAAAATATATAATGTAAATGACGACATATGTGTTTCCGGTTATTTATTTTCAGAGTATTCAAGTGAAATAAAAACCGGTGTATATGACCCGGAGAATGATAAGGTTCATGAGATCAGGGCAGACAATATTAAAATTCAGGATTGTTACACCGGTGAGAAATATTATTACTTTCGTTATTTTGATGAAAACGGCATGATGAACATAGCAAGGTACAATAAGGAAACATTGCTTTTTACAGACAATACCATAGTAGGTCAGGGTGCAACAGGATTTCTTGCTGATATGACAGAAGATGAGAACGGCAGACTGTGCGTGTATATGGTGAATATGCGTGATGATATTTTAAGTGAAATAATGTACTGCGTTTATGATAATGCGATGAATCTTGTTGATAATGTAAATCTGCTTGAAAAAATCTCTACGGAAACCGGAGACATTTATCATACGTTGAAAGTTTCAGAAGACGGGAGTGTATATATATTTCTTGATAAAAATGATGGTACTGTAAATATGTATAAGTTTTCGTCAGAAAATGAACTTCAGTATATTACCGAAGATGTAACAGGCGATATGGAAGGACATTTTACGCAGTGCATAATAACAAAGAGCGGAAATCCTGTTATCTCAACTTATAATCACGGAGCAACAGGCTCTCATCATACCTGTTTTAACGAACTGGACGCCGATACAGGCGAAATTATCGGAAGATATGATACAAATATACTTGAAGGATATTTGCAGATAGTAAGGGCTGATAATTTTGAAAATTACGGTGACTCGGATATATTATTTATACAGGGCGGAAAAATATGCGGTTATAGTATGAAATATGATGAGGTTTATGATATACTGGATTTTGAAAAATATTCTGATACGTACGGTTCTTTATCAGTTTCCTCCATTGAAAATGAAAGTCTGCTTTTTATTTCAAATATAGTTATTACCGATTACAGTGAAGGCAGTGGTATAGTTGTTACTGATAAAAATGGAAAAGAAAAATTCAGATTTATCATTGAAGGTACAGGGCAGATATACAGCGTTACAAGTGACAAAGATGAAAATATATACATGATGTACGGAAAATCATGGTATGACAGTGAAATAGGTGATATAACAAGTCAGTCATATATAGATAAGTTTGATAAGTCATGGAACAGGATAAGCAGTATCACACTTGAGGATGATTATAACTGGTATGATTGTACGCTTATAGTTCATGAAAACGGAAATATCACTGTTTCGCAGGACGATAATATAAAGCTGTTTGACAGTGACGGTAAAATGATCTCTTCGGTAAATGTAGCTCCCGATGATATGGTGAAGGGTATTTTTGCTGTAGATAATGAACATTATGCCGTATATACAGATGTCAGCGGTGTGAACAGGCTTGCGAAGATAAATTATGACAAGAAATCTATTGAAGATATATCTGAAATAAAGTTTATGATAACAGATGTGAATGCCGGTGATGAAAATTATGATGCATATTTTACAGCACAGGACGGAATATATGGCTATAAGGTTAATGACAACAGTATAAGCGAGGTAATAAACTGGATCGATTCTGATATAGATACGCAGATAGCAGATCCTGTATGTTTCGGAAAAGATACGATAGGGTATGTGTACTATGAGGAAAATGATTATCATATATCATGTCTTGACAGAGTTGACAGTCAGACGCTTGAAAATATCAATAAAAAAGAGAATATCATACTTGCCTGTGATACTATTCCTGCATATATCAAAAAGAAAATAGTCGAGTACAATCGTGACAACGAAAACTACAGGATAATCGTAAATGATTATAATAAATATTCGGGTTATCATGGAAATGAGTACATAAGCGGACTGAGTGAACTTAATCTCGAACTTATAGAAGGAAATATTCCCGATATAGTGTTGGGAAACAAAAATCTTGATATGCGACGTTATACACAGCTCGGAATGTTTGCGGACCTTGGCGGATACCTTGAAAAAGACGGCTTTACAAATGATGAAGAGTACTTTACAAATATAATGAATACTTTTGGATATGACGGAAAACAGTATCAGGTTCCGCTTACTTTTTCACTTACAGCGCTTGCAGGAAAAGAGTCTGTAACAGGACATGATTATGAATTTACATTTGATGAGTTCTGGAAACTCGGAGAAACGAAGACATTATTTTACAAGCCTTTCAGAGAAAATCTGATACAGCATTTTATCAGCGATAATCTGCTTGAATATGTTGACTTTAAAGAGAGAAAATGCAACTTTGAAAGCGATGATTTTATAAAACTTCTCGGATATATAAAAGAAAATGGTATCCCTATTGCAGACTATGAAAGTGTGCATTATGAAGATGAGGATTATCCGGTAAGGATCATAGAGGAGATATGTTGTTTTGATTATATAAATATCAATTCATTTGATGTACTTGCACGTTTTAAGCAGATGGACGTTATAAACAAAAAGAAAAATCCCGATGACAGACCGGCATTTCTTAATATACCTTCCGCTAAAGGAAATGGTATACGTGCAAGTTCTGCAACACTTGTGAGCATATGTGAAAAGTCACAATATAAAGATGTTGCATGGGATTTTATAAAGAGCCTTTTTGAAGATGAGGCACAGAAAAAATTAAGTCTGATAAACGGTCAGTTTCAGTATGACTTTCCGATTAAAAAATCTGTATTTGAAAGTCAGGCAAAGTCGGCTATGGCAAATACGGATAATATGCATTCGTCAGACCATTACGGAAATGATGTAAAGCTTAGAAACATTGATTCGGACACACTTGAAATATTAAGAGAACTTATAAAAAATGCAGATACTCCTGTTACCTGCGACCAGAATATAAGTTCTATAATAAATGAGCAGTGTGAGATATTTTTTGCAGGCGGACAGACAGCAGAGGAAACCGCAAAGGCTATACAGAGCAGGGCGACACTGTATCTGCAGGAAATCAAATAACTAAAAAGAGCAGACAGATATCATTTTTTTACGATATCTGTCTGCTTTTTATAATATTACAGTAAACAAAAAAATACAGTTACTTAGGAAATATAATAGTAATAGTTGTACCTTTGTTTTCGATACTTTCGAGTTTTATATCTGCATTGTGTATTCGTGCAGAATGTTTTACAATAGACAGACCAAGACCTGTACCGCCGACTTCTTTTGAGTGACTTTTATCAACACGGTAAAATCTTTCAAATACACGGTTATGGTGTTCTGATGGGATACCGATTCCTGTATCGGCGACGGACAAAATACAGCTGTCTTCGGTATCTTTTATTTCTATAGTTACCGTACCGTCAGGCTTGTTGTATTTTACAGCGTTGTCGCAGAGATTGAGAACTATTCCTTTCAGGAGTTGCGGGATACCGTTTATATAGGAAGTTTCACCCTTTAGTATAAATCTGATATTGTTCAGAGAGGCTTCCTTTGAAAGACTGTTTATAGTTTCTGAGGCAATCGCAAATATATCGGTAGTTTCAAATTCCATTTCTCCGGTATTTTCATCGAGGTGTGAAAGGTTGATAATGTCTATTACAAGTTTTATCATTCGCTGGGCTTCAGAGTATATTTTATCTGAAAACGGAATTATATCCTCTTGTCTTACCATTCCGTTTTTCATAAGTTCAGCGTAACCTGATATAGAATGAAGTGGTGTTTTTAGTTCATGTGAAACATTTGCTGTAAATTCACGTCGCATCTGTTCGCCTTCGTCACGAGTTTGTTTTAACTCGGCGGTCTGATTGCTGAGTTGTTTTTTCTGTATGTCCAGTCGGTTGAGGAGCGGTAAAATCTCATCATAACCTTCATTTGAGAGCGGTTCGTCAAGATTGATCTCATTGAGCGGACCAACAATTTTTTTAGAAAGTCGAGATGCAAGGAACATGGAGAGTGCAAAAGCAATAAAGAAAGTTATAATTATGAGCTTAAATTCAGATGCTAAAATAACAGGAATGGTACTCTGTACCGCAGATACCCTTATAATAGTTCCGTCGTTTAATTTTTGAGCTGTATAAAGCGAGCGTTCCATGATAGTTGACGAGTACCTTACAGCTTCTCCGTACCCTGATGATAAAGCTTCCTGTACTTCTTCACGTTCGATATGGTTTTCCATATTTGTATGCTGAGCTTTTGTATCAAGCATAACATCACCGTTTTGGTCTATCCATGTTATACGGATATCATCAATAGTGAGTTCATTAAAATATTCATTTCCGAGAGCTGATACACCTTGTGCAACAAGATTTGTCTGAATTTTAAGCTGTTTTTGCTGAGTATCGGAAAAATGTGAATAAAGTATAGTAGATACAAGAATAAGCGTAGTAAAGAATACCACGAATGCTACAGTACATATTGATCTGAAAATTCGTCTGGTCATTGCTATGCCCTCATACGATATCCGACACCACGGACAGTTCTTATATATTCTCCGCATTTTCCGAGTTTATTTCGTAAAGTTCCTATGTGTACATCTATAGTTCTTGTCTCACCTATAAAATCAGTGCCCCATACTTTTGAAAGCAACTGTTCACGTTTAAAGACACAGTCGGGATTTTTCATAAAAAGATACAGCAATTCGTATTCTTTCAGAGTAAGCTGTATTTCAGCGCCTTCAACAGTTACACTGTGTTTTTCAACATCAACTTCTATATTTCCGAGTTTCAGAAGCTGAGATGTGTTTTTAGGTTCGGTACGTCTCAGGACAGCTTTCACTCTTGAGATCATTTCCATCATGCCGAAAGGTTTTGCAAGATAGTCATCAGCACCGAGGTCAAGGCCTATTACTTTGTCATATTCCGTTCCCTTGGCAGTAGCCATTATTACCGGAACAGATGAAGTTGACGGATTACTGCGAAGTTTTTTCAGTATAGTCAGACCGTCCTCATCGGGTAGCATTATATCAAGCATAATAAGTCTAGGTATTTTTTTCTTTATTTCATCAAAAAACAACTTACCATTTTCAAATCCATGAGCCTCAAACCCCGCAACATTTAGCGCATAAATCATCATATCACGAATACCGGCATCGTCTTCCACACAATAAATCATTTTATAAAATTCACTCCAGAACATGTATATTTAAAATTTCCATGTTTTATGGTATCACATCTTGAATATTAAGTCAAGAAAAAATATTTACATTATAAGTGTTCCACGTGGAACAAAAAATTTCTCCATATTTTAAATACGGAGAAATTTTTTTATTTATTAGTTATAGTTTCATCGAGAAGAATCTCAACATCAAGTATAAATTGGTTATCTTCAACTTTTATTTTTGTGTCACCGTTATATTTCCTTGAAGTTTTGGTTATATTTGAAACGCCGAAACCGTGATGTTCTTTATCTTTTTTAGAAGTTGTAACAGTATTGTTCTGTATATTTACAAGGTCAAAAACAGGATTTGATATGTTCAGAAAATAATAGCCCTGTCTTACATAAGAATGGACTTTTATTTCTTTTTGATTATCATCTTCTGATTTTGCACAGGCTTCAATTGCGTTGTCGATTGCATTTGCAAATATGGTACACAAATCTGCGCTGGATATACCTTGTGAGGGAACTGTACCTTCAAAGTTTATAACCGAGTTGCAAAGAACAGCTTTTTCGTTTTTATCGGAAAGCAGAGAGTCGATAATGATATTTCCTGTATTGTATTTGTTACGGCTTACAGCAGACATTTCAAACATATCATCAAGATATTTTTGTGCTTTTGGAATATCATTGTCTTCTAAGATGTATCTTAAACATAAAATATGATTTTTGAAATCATGGCGGAAACTTCTGAACTCGGAATATATGGAGTTGATTTTCTCATAATATTCAACCTGATTCTGAATCTGTTTTTCAAGAAGTATCTTTGTTTCTTCATTTTCCTTTGATTGTATTGCAAGTTTAAGAACAAATACAATTATCATGATAGTAAGAGCTATTACTGCATATGACGAGATTTTTTTCCATATATAATAATCGTTGAAGATAATGTTTGTATAAAAAGTTAGTATCCATGAGGAAATAATCAGTACGGTATACAGATTAGCAGAAATTTTTAAAAGAGAATCTCTTATAACGTATGAATTATTTTTACGTTTTAAGATAAACACTATACTAAGAATAGCTACAATTTCAATTGTCAAGGAAATCAAAGAAAAAGGTGTACGGTTTTCCTGAACATTTAGATATGATGTTAATGTTTTCAATAATCCTGAAAAAAAATTTGCACTTATAAGATAAATTTGTGAAAATACAAAAGATACTGCAGTGATTTTTTTGAACATAATGGTATAAACGATAAGAGGATATATAAAACTTGCTATAGAAATGACCAGTAGCGAATTTTGAGATAGGTTCATAAATGGTGCGTTTAATAATAATAAATAAAAGCTTAAACCCAAAAGCCAGGATAAAATAGTTGAAAATAACTTTGGAAACGTTATTTTAGCATCAAAAAAGACAATCAGTCGAGTATATATGTATATTTTTATAGATTGGAGAACAGAGGGAATGATTAAGTTCAGTATGGCTGTCATAGTATCCCCCGAATTATGTATTATGCTGTTTTATATAATCAACAAATGATTTTTTAAATGCGCTCAGTCTTGTTTTGCTGATGACGGCTTTTTCGTTGTTGCTGAATGTCACACTGTTCGATGTATGAGATATTACATGTTTCATATTTACAAGATAAGTACGATGGCATCTGAAAAAACTATCTTCAGGCAATTGTTTTTCCAAGTCAGAAAGCGTTTTCTTGTAAAGATAATTGTCGTCAACAGTACGTATATAACAATATTTATCTGATGCTTCTACATAAATTATATCGCTTGTCGGAATGGTTTTTGTTACTTCGTCTATTTTAATAATAAGATATTTTTCATCTTCTTTGCTTTTTCTGAGTTCGTCAAGAGCTTCAAAGAGTTTCTCATCATCAATAGGTTTAACAAGAAATCTGAATGTATTTACCGAAAATGTGTCAAAAACGATATGGGGATAACTTGTAAGAAATATGATATCCGTATTATTGTTATTTTCACGTAGTTTCTTTGCCGTTTCAAGTCCTGTAATGTCGTCCATCTGATGATCCATAAAAATAACATCGTACGAATTTTTTGAACTTATTAACTGATGACCGTTACTGAAATCATCACAGATGATATCCAGATGTTTTGCTTTGGCGTAGTTGTCGATGTGTTTTTTCAATTCTTTACGAAAAATTGCTTCATCATCACATATAGCTATTTTCATAAATAATGAGCCAATCGGCCCTTTCACTTCCTTTCAAAAAAATAAGTACTGCCGATATATATAGTAGTACTGTTATCATATTATCTATCACGAATCCCTATTAATGATAATTATACACTATTTTTCGGTGATTTTCAATATAATATTATAAAATAATAAAATTAATTCCGTTTACTCTTTTAAATATACTGTTTACTCTGATTTTATTGAAAAAGAATCAGAAGTATATTAATATATAAACATGAGATATGAGAAAAAACACAGGAGGTATATAGTTATGTTAGATTTTATTATTAATTTCTTTAGATAATAAAAAATGTGATCTGTCGTTTGGAAGACAGGTCACATTTTTTATTTGCCGATGTTCCACGTGGAACACTTATAAATTTACCTACCCACAAAGATCAGCCTTTTTTCCGTCAAGTATCATATTTGTTGTCTTTACAGCACACATTTTTCCGCACATAGAGCATGTATGCCTGTCGGAAGGAGGTGTGCTTTCAAAATATTTTCTTGCTTTTTCACCGTCAATTGCAAGTGAGAACATTTCTTCCCAGTCTATTCTGTGTCTTGCGTCGGACATTCTGTTGTCAATTTCTCTTGCATGAGGAATGTTTTTAGCTATGTCAGCGGCGTGAGCGGCTATTTTGCTTGCTATTATACCTTCTTTTACATCATCTGCATCGGGCAGGCGAAGATGTTCGGCAGGTGTTACATAACAGAGGAAATCTGCTCCGCTCGATGCAGCTATTGCACCGCCTATAGCTGAGGTAATATGATCGTATCCGGGAGCGATATCGGTAACTATCGGACCGAGTACATAAAACGGTGCATTATGACACAGACGTTTCTGCAACTTCATATTTGCAGCTATTTCGTTTATAGCCATGTGTCCCGGACCTTCGACCATTACCTGTACATTTTTTTCCCATGCACGTTTTGTAAGATGTCCGAGTTCTATAAGTTCCGATATTTGTCCGGCATCTGTGCTGTCATCTATACAACCCGGACGCAGTGCATCTCCGAGGCTTATAGTTACATCATATTCGTAAAGTATATCAAGTACATCGTCATAATATTCATAAAAAGGATTTTCATTTCCTGTTGTCATCATCCACGCAAACAAAAGTGAGCCACCTCTTGAAACAATGTTCATTTTTCGCTTGTCCCTCATAAATGCCTCAACCGTACGTTTGTTTATACCTGCGTGTATTGTCATAAAGTCCACACCGTCTTCGGCATGGGCTTTTACAACTTTCAGAAAATCCTGTGCTGTTATGTCATAAAGTTCCTTTTCAAGATAACCTATTGCGTCATACATAGGAACAGTTCCTATCATTGCAGGGGATTTTTCAATAAGTTTGCGTCTGAAATCATTTGTTTTTCCGTAGTTGCTAAGGTCCATTATTGCTTCGGCACCGTATTTTATCGCTGTATCGACTTTGAGCATTTCTGATTCATAGTTTCTGCAGTCACCTGATACACCGAGGTTTACGTTTATTTTTGTGCGCATTTTAGTGCCGATACCTTCAGGAGAAATTGATTTATGATTTTTATTGCATGGAATCGCAACTTCGCCTGTAGCAACATAACTGCGTAATTCTTCAGCAGAAATATATTCTTTCTGTGCAACTGTTTCCATCTGGGGAGTAATAATGCCTTTTCTGGCAGCTTCCATTTGTGTTTTGTATGTATTCATAATGATTTATTCCTTTCAGGGTGTAATATTGAATTTGCTGTGTATATCAAAAGAATGGTCAAGCGGACCGCTTCCTTTTCCAAGATCAAGTCCGGCTGACAGTGCGCCGTTGATAAATTCTTTTGCATTTTTGACAGCATCATATATCTGAAATCCTTTTGCAAGGTTTGCGGCTATTGCACTTGATAGTGTACAGCCTGTTCCGTGAGTATTTGGATTTGATATGTGTTCTCCGCTGAAACGGTAATATGACTCATTTATAAATAGTATATCGTTTGAGTCGTTTACGCTGTGTCCGCCTTTGCAGAGTACCGGACATCTGTATTTTTTACATATGATTTGTGCCGCTTTTGTCATATCATCTTCACTTCGTATAAATATTCCGCTTAATATTTCAGCTTCAGGAATATTTGGAGTCACAAGTGATGAAACAGGAAAAAGTTCTTCGCAGAGTGTAAGAAGAGCCGTATCTTTTAGCAGTTTTGAGCCCGAAGTTGAAACCATGACAGGATCTACAACAATATTTCCGGCGTTGTAGTGTTTTAATCTTTCGGCAGTGACTTTTATAAGGTCTGCTGAAGATATCATTCCTATCTTTACTGAATCGGGAAAAATATCTGAAAATACAGCATCAAGCTGGCTTTTCAAAAATTTTGGAGATACTTCTTCTATAGAAAAAACACCTGTTGTATTCTGTGCTGTAAGAGCTGTTATGGCACTCATTGCATATACTCCGTGTACGGTTATGGTTTTTATATCTGCCTGAATCCCTGCACCTCCGCAGGAATCACTTCCTGCTATGGTCAATGTTTTTTTCATAGATATTTTTCGACTTCCTTTCGAAGTTTTACAGTTGCACTCTGTATATCTTCACTGCCAAAGACAGCAGATACTACAGCCACTCCTTTGATACTGCAGCCTGTAAGTTCGTGTATATTTTCAAGCGATATTCCGCCTATAGCTACAGCCGGAATAGTTACGCTGTTACAGATATCATTAAGCTGTGAAAATGTTATACGTACTGCGTCTGTTTTGGTAGGAGAGGGGAATACTGCTCCGACTCCTATATAATCTGCACCTTGTTTTTGTGCGGATTTTGCCTGTTCAACAGTTTTGGCGGTAGCACCTATTATAAAATTTTTTCCGTATTTTTGGCGGATAACTTCTGCAGGGCAATCATTGATTCCGACATGTACACCGTCAGCACCTGATTTAAAAGCGACATCTGCATTATCATTTATGATAAGCGGAATGTCGTATTTACTGCATACCTTTTTTATAAGAACAGCCTCTTTTATAAATTCATCTTCGCTTATATTTTTTTCACGAAGCTGGATTATGGTAGCACCACCTCTGATGGCATCTTCTACTTGCTGATCAAGCGGTTTTCTGTATATCCATGCACGGTCGGTAATAGCGTATAGTTTTAAAAAATCCGGTTTAAAAATCATTACTGTTCACCTTTTTTCAATTTTTCTGTAAATACAGCGATATCATTACATTTCATAAAGCCGCTCATAACACATACTCCCGATGTACCGCATTTTCTGACCATATTTATATTACCGGGAGAAATACCGCCTATTGCGTAAACCGGAACAGAAACATTTTCTATGATTTCTTTTAAAAATTCTGTACCTCTTGGTTTAAGATCCTTTTTGCAGTCAGTAGAAAATATATGCCCTGCTATGATATAGTCTGCGCCAAGTTTTTGTGCTTCTTTTGCTTCATCTATGCTATGGCATGATGTGCCGATAAGAGAAAATATTTTCTTTTGTTCCGGTGTCAGAGAGCGAAGCAAAGGAAGGGGAAGATGTATTTTGTCGTGTCCCAAGGTTATTGCAGTGGCAGTGAAACTGTGAAGGATACACATTACATCATGTTCTTTGCATATACTGATAATTTCTTTTGAAAGAGAAGTGTACTCATTTTCGTCCATATCTTTTTCACGCAGTATAATAGCTTTTGGTCTGTTCTGTGCTATAAGAGATATCTGTCTGTAAAAATCATTATGACAGAGTTTACGGTTTGTTATACATATGATATCAGACATACAGATAGTCATTCAAGACAGGCTGCAGTCCGCTTTCAGATATGTCACTGTACATTTTCAAAAGTGTGCGGTTATCGTTTATTTCAAACTGTTCATCACCACAGTTGTCCGCTTTCTCCTTTCCGCTGTATTTGTTTTCGTGGTCGCCGATTCCTGTTGATACTCCTGCTGAAACTTTTGTTGCCGCTATTTTTATGATACCGTTTCTGAAAGATTCACTTTCTCTTGAAGAAACAGTTATTCCGACAAATGGCAGAAAGATGCGGTATGCACAGAGTATCTGACAAAGTTGTCTTTCACCTGTATCAAGAGGGCTTATTTTATCATTATTGATGATAGGTCTGAGTCGTGGGCATGAAAGTGACATTTCAGCGTGAGGGTATTTTCTCTGAAGGAAGTAAACATGAAGAGCGCTTGCGAGAGCATCTTTACGGAAGTCTGAAAGTCCGAGAAGTGCAGAAAATGCTACTCCGCGCATTCCGCCCATCAGGGCTCTTTCCTGTGAGTCGAAACGATACGGCCATACACGTTTGTGTCCGAGAAGGTGCAGTTGTTCGTATCTGTCACGGTCATATGTTTCCTGAAATACTGTTACATAGTCAGCGCCACATTCATGAAGATATTTGTATTCGTCTGTATTTACCGGATATATTTCAAGACCTACTGTTTTAAAATATTTACGTGCTGTCTTACACAGTTCTCCTATATACTGTACATCACTTTTGCTACGGCTTTCGCCTGTAAGGATAAGTATTTCCTCCATCTTTGAATTATGGATTATCTGCATTTCGTGTTCTGCCTGACTAAGAGACAATTTCATTCGTTTTATGTTATTATAACAGTTGAAACCGCAGTAAACGCAGTAGTTGTCACAATAGTTTGCCGCATAGAGCGGTGTAAACAGATACACTGTATTTCCGAAATGTTTCGTTGTTTCTTTTTGAGCCTTCTGAGCCATTTTTTCAAGGAAAGGTTCTGCGGCAGGTGATAGAAGTGCCTTGAAATCATCAATAGTACAGGTATCGTGTTCAAGGGCGGTGATAACATCTCTTGCAGTGTATTGTAAGTAATCATAGGAGTCCATATGTGATATGACTTTTTCGCAGATATCCGAGTTTATCTGTTCCATTCCCGGAAGATACTCCATGTGATTTGTACGTGATGAAGGATCGGTTTCAAGCCGGTGTTTTCTTTTAAGGGCATTTTCGGAAAGATTTTTAGAGTCAACAAAGTATTGGTTTTCCATTGATATTTACTCCTTGTCAGTCATGAAGAAATCCTGTAAGCGGGTCGGAGGCAGATGCACCTCTTGAAAGAACACGTCCTGTTCCGGAAAGATATGCTTTTCTGCCTGCTTCTATGGCTTGTCTGAAAGCGTCTGCCATGAGCGGAAGGTCTCCTGCTGTTGCAAGTGCGGTATTTGCCATGATCGCTGCTGCTCCCATTTCCATAGCTTCACACGCCTGTGACGGTTTTCCTATTCCGGCATCAACTATTATCGGTAGGTCGGTTTCGTCTATAAGTATCTGTATAAAATCTTTTGTTGAAAGTCCTCTGTTTGAGCCGATAGGAGATGCAAGAGGCATGACAGCAGATGCTCCGGCATTTTTCAGATCTCTTGCAGTATATAGGTCGGGATACATATAGGGAAGTACTATAAAACCTTCATTTGCAAGTATTTCTGTTGCTTTTACGGTTTCATTGTTATCAGGCAGTAAATACTTTGAATCGCGCATGATCTCTATTTTTATAAAGTTACCGCAACCAAGTTCTCTTGCGAGTCGTGCTATACGTACAGCTTCGTCGGCATTTCTTGCACCTGAAGTATTCGGGAGAAGTGTTACACCTTCGGGGATATAGTCAAGTATATTTTCGCTGTCTGCTGTATTTGTACGGCGCACAGCCAGTGTGATTATCTGAGCTTTTGCAAAATTTACAGCGGCTTTTATAAGATTTAAAGAATATTTGCCTGAGCCGAGAATAAATCTTGAGTGGAATCTGTGACCTCCTATTATGAGGTCGTCATTTGTCGGCATATTTGTCTGCATATTATAAATTTCCTTCTTTCATATCGATTATCCCAAGAACTGTGTGTACCTGATGAGCGGCACACAACATAACTTTTGACGGGAAGATTTCTTTTACATAGTCTGTATCGCTTATTCCGTCACCGCAGATATAAAATTTGTCGGTTATTTTTCTGGTGACAATATCATTCGGAGAGCCAAGTCCCGACATACCTGAGGCACTTACAAGATATTTTTCCGGAAAAAGTGTAAATATGCTGTCAGCAAGCATTGATTTTGCCGCAGCGTCATCAAAGGCTTCACATATTATGTCAGCTTCTTTTAAAAGTTTCTTTACGTTTAGAGCATTTATTTTTTCGTTAAATGTCTGTATATCTGTGCAGGGGAGAATCTTGCTTAATGTGTCGGCAAGAGCCTGTGTTTTATACATTCCTGTCTGTGACAGAAAATAATTCTGTCGGTTCAGATTTGTCAGCTCTACTTTGTCAAAGTCAATAAGTATGAGTTTTCCTATTCCTGCACGGGTAAGCATCATTGCAATATTTGAGCCGAGTCCTCCCAGACCGCACACAGCAACACAAGTCTGTGACAGCTTTTTTGCAAGTGTGTCACCGTGTTTTTGTGACAGTGCCTGTGATATCTGTTCTTTTGTAAATATATCAGCCACCTCCTACAAAACTGACGATCTCTACTTTGTCATTGTCTTTAAGTATGGTGTTGTCATACTCTGATTTTGTAAGTATATTTCCGTTGAGTTCTGTTGCGATACGGTTACGGTCATAATCGCATTCGCTAAGGTATTCACCGAAATTTTTACCTGCAATATCAAGTTGTTTTCCGTTTACTGTTACCATTTATCTGCTCCTTTTTGACAAAAAAATAAGGAAACTACCTGATAGATAGTTTCCTAAAATGCAAAAATATTTTAACATTTCCCTACGTTGGCATTATCCAAATCAGGTTAAAGGGTCTGAGGTCGCACCTCACTCTCAGCCTGTACTACAAGCTCCCCTGATGTTCAATTGTCGGTATAATTATATCATATAATTTTTATGAATTCAATGGTTATTTGTACCACTCATGTATCTTGATTTTTTTAAAATCATAGGGTATAATAATACTAAATCACGATTTACTAAATCACGATTAGATAAATGAGGTGAGATATATGTTTATAGGAAGAGAAACTGAATTGCAATTTTTAGAGGAACGCTACAACAGTAATAAGAGTGAACTTGTGGTGCTTTACGGTCGCAGGCGTGTTGGTAAAACTGAAACGTTACGACAGTTCTGCAAGAATAAACCACATATTTTTTTCTCTTGCCGTGAATGTACTGATAAGCTGCAGTTAAAAACATTTTCTGAAAAAATTTTAAAGGAAAATATCCCTGCAAGTGCGTATATAAAAGAATTTTCTGACTGGGATAAAGCATTTCGAAGCATAACAGAGCTGCCCTATAGCAATAAAAAAAAGCTGGTTGTTATCGATGAGTTTCCGTATATGTGTAAAGGAAATACGAGTATTCCCTCTATTTTGCAGAATTTATGGGACGAAATCTTAAAGGACGAGAATATAATGCTTATCCTTTGTGGTAGTGCTATGAGCTTTATTGAAAAAGAACTGCTTGCTGAGAAAAATCCGCTTTACGGACGTGCAACAGGCATATACAAGATGAAAGAAATGGGATTTTATGATGCAGTTAAATTTTTTCCGGATTACTCTGCAAGAGATAAGATAATCGCATATTCAGTGCTGGGAGGTATTCCTCATTATCTTCAGCAGTTTGACAGTAGCAGAACTCTTGAAGAGAATATTAAAAAGAGTATTCTCACAAAGGGTAGTGTTTTGTATAGCGAGGTTGAATTTCTGTTAAGACAGGAACTGCGTGAAACCCCTGTTTACAATTCCATTATCGAGGCTGTTGCTTTAGGCAATACAAAGCTCAATGATATAAGTATAAAATCACTTATAGGCGATACTTCTAAAACCAGTATTTATCTGAAAAATCTTATTGAGCTTGGAATAGTCGAGCGTGAATTTTCTATATCGGAAAGCACGAAAGAGAAAGCCAACACAACCAGAGGGCTGTACCGTATTACGGATAATTTTTTCCGTTTCTGGTATGCTTTTGTGTTTACAAATATATCCGAGCTTGAAGGCGGAGATATTGACGGCATTTATAATTATTCTGTTGAGCCGTTGCTTCATGAATTTGCATCTATATCTTTTGAAGATGTTTGCAGGGAATATGTAAGAGAATTACAAAAATCAGGAGAGTTACCGTTCAGATATTCAAAAATGGGAAGATGGTGGGGCAAAACAACTGTCAGAAGAAAGGAAGATAAGACTGAGATTGCAGATACAGAAATTGATTTACTGGCGATTTCAAAAAATTCTGATAAGTATCTCGTAGGTGAATGCAAATTTAAAGGCAAGCCTTTCAGATATTCGGAGTATCTTGACACAACTGTTAAGTTGTCTTCCTACAAGGAAAAATCAGAGTTTTACTACTATCTGTTTTCAGAGTCGGGGTTTGATGATAATATAGTAAAGCTCTCAGAAAAGGATAATCATATTGTGTTGTGTGATTTGGATATGATTGTAGGATATAAATAACATGGGAAATACACGTAGTTGTTTACACCTAATATTATGCAAGAGATATGTCATAACATAAACATGACTAAAATAATCGTGTGAAAAACAAAACGAGGTAAGTTGCTTTGATGGTAACTTACCTCATTTTAGTTCTATAGAATTTTATTGATTTTCAAATTCGTAGATGGCATCTTCAAAAGCTTTTTTTACTTGTTGTACATTACAAGATGAAGCAGGTTTATCTGAACCCCGTATACATTTTTTACCGTAAGGATCTACTAATCTGAATTTATTGGTTTTTCCTCTCCTCCGGTCACACATTTCTATTTTCCATCCTTGATATTCCATTTCAACAGACCATTTTGAGTCTTCTTTACGATGGACACCATGTTTTTTATACAAACCACGCTGTGTTAATATCCGCATAAATATATCATCAAATTTTTCTTTTGGCCTTGTATTTGCTATTACTACTTCTGAGCTGACAGGTATCTGTCTGGTATCCGGAACTTTTTCAAGAGTAGTAATATTAGTGTTGTGCGTTTTGAGTATGGGTATATCTTCTTGTATTTCTTTAATTAAATCATTATAAACTTCGTTTAAAACAAAAACCGCATTTTTATTTAAACGAGAATTATTCAGTGCAGTGTTTACAGCTTCGCCGTTTTCTCTGACTATTCGTTTATCAGTCTCTCCTAAATAGCAATATTCGTTAATCAGATAATTGGTATACATAAGAAATCTGTTGTTTTCCATGTGCCTTTGAGAAAACAGTGATATTCTGCCTACTTTTTCATCTGATAGCGAAAACAGCTCATTGGAATATGTAAGTATATCAATTTCTTTAAAAAAATCAAAACCTTCTTTTTCCATTGTCTTTTTAAGTGATGTCATTTTTATATTATCGTTAGCGATTCTGTAATCTAACATTGACAGTGCATCGAGGAGACTGATTAGCGGAGTATCAGAATTAATCTCATTGTTTTGTATTTGTGTTATCAATAAATTATAATTATCTACGCTAGTAATTTTTTCATTAAGTTTATGTGCAAGATTATCAACAGTAACGGAAAGATTATCAAGTGTATTGCATACTATTGAGATCGAATAATACAGATCTTGAATGCAGTAGTTATGTTCAGTTATAGTTTCCTGCATTTTTACGAGTATGCAAACTATATATTTAGTCAGCAGATCTCTGTTGGCCTGCATTTCCTTGACTGTAGCTTTATTTTTTCCGGTTATTCCATACCAGATGCGTTCAAACCATTTTTGTTTTCTCATCTGTTCATACGCTGTTTCATTTTCCTGAATTATCGAAGTCATTCCGGCAATGATTTTACTGATTTCGGCACTTGAGGAATTTTTGTAATCATTGATAAAATCTGTTGCTTTTAGTTCTAACTGTGTATCATTTAATTCATACATATCTTTTGTCACCTCTTAAATATTTTCTATATAATTATTAGTTTTCTGAATGTTTGTATTGATGCTTATTATTTCACCTCTGATATATGGAGACAAATAATTTGTTATATCGCTGCTTATCTGTGCCCACTGTGTACAGGCTTGTTCAAAAGCAGAAACCAATGGTTTATACATATCTGAAAACTGTTTTTCGTAATGTGCAGTTTCCACTAACTTATAATAACCACCGCCAAATATATATTCTTTGACAAGATGCAATACAGTTGCAGTAACAATTGAGCCTATAATACCGCCGATGCCGGGTAAAATAATATTTCCGGCAACTGCGCCTATCGCCGTTATAGCAGTCTCTGTTGCAACGCCTAAAATATTGTACATAAAATCATCAAATGAAATCTGGTTTTTATAAAGTTTAATTGCTTCTGTTGCTATTCCAAGTGTTGCTGAAATAATACCTGCAGAAAGAGGCAGTGAGATATTAGCAACATTTGTAAGCGCATATATCGCTGCACCGGAAATACCACCTTTTAATGTACCTATTCCGGTTTGTATAAAGATCTCTTTCCAGTCATCACTTGTCAGTTCAGATATTTTTTTGTTATTAGTTTTTAATGCGCCAATTAGTGAACACGCAAAAGACAGAGTACCTGAAACAACTGCAGAAATACCGGCAGTTTTAAATCCTTCTTTAAATGAAGCCTGTGATAATTTAAAATATTCTTCACGTTTTTGTTTATCGATTTCAAGAATATAGTTTTCTTTACTGCGGATAGTATCAGAAGCATTGTATAATTGAACTTCGTTATAGTCAAGCTGAGCAGGATGTAATAGTTCTGAGTAACATTTGCCGGTTCTGGATTCAAGTTCATGTACCCGGCTTACTATATTTCTGGCTATTCGTCCACCTTCTGAAACAGGTAGTTTCATTAACTCTTCGTGAGGCATCTTTATCCACTCGTCTATCTTATTATAGAAATCATTTGGGATACAGTATGTTCCGCCGTTTGCAACAAACTCCGGATATTTATCCAGATGTGTAACTACAGCGTCCACTGATAGATTATTCTGAACAAATTTTGACTGAACAGGCAGATTATTTTTCAGGTAGTCTTCCGGTGCAGTTCTTCCGACTCCTTCGAATGTATATACAGGATCTTTACCATTGATTATTTTATCTGCATTGCCAAATGTTACTTCAAAAACCTCGGCTACTTCTCCATGTTTTGTGCTCATAGAGCCTAAGATATGATTTGGATCTCCTAAAAATTCACGGGCTTTTTCCAATTCTGTAAGTGCATTTTCAAGATTGATATCCTGTATAAGAATATTTTTCAGATATGTATTTAATCTTGTCTGATTTACGTTATCTACTACATTCCCAAGTCCTTGTATCGTAATATATTCAGATGAATTATTCATGATTTTATCCCCCATAAAATAAAAATCGTACAGCGAAATAAGCAAATCACAAATTGATAAATTATAAAATTTCGATGATTTTTACGCAATTATATTGTGCATTATAACTTGATTTGTATATTATAATTTTATATCAATTAGTTTAGAAAGTCAATACAAAAACGCTATTTATATTTATAGACATATGTTTGAACTTTATAAAAATTTTGTAAGTCAAGATAAGCATATATCAACGATACAGGAAATGTATACCACATAAAATCTGAGTGCATATTGTGCAAAATGTACGAGTATTCTGTTATTGACTTTTATATTTGGCGGTTTTATACTTGTAATTATAAATACATGTGAGGCGATTTTTATGAGTGTAAAGGAAGAAAAAATATCCGTAAAAAAATCGGGTAAATACGAGATCGATATGTGTAACGGGTCGATAATCAAGAAAATGCTTATTTTTACAGTACCATTAATGTTTTCGAGTATGCTGCAACTGCTGTTTAATGCCGCAGACGTTATAGTGGTCGGGCGGTATGCCGGAAAAGCTGCTCTTGGGGCAGTTGGTTCAACGTCATCTCTGATAAATCTTCTGACCAATCTTTTTATAGGGTTGTCAGTAAGTTCAAATGTATTGACTGCACGATATTTTGCGGCAAAGCAGAAAGAGCAGTTGTCAAAGGTAGTTCATACATCTATGATGCTGAGTATAATAAGCGGAATATTTCTTACATTTGTAGGTGTTATATGGGCACCGTCAATACTGAAAATAATGAATACTCCTCCGGAAGTACTGAAACTGGCAGTACAGTATATACGAATGTACTTTGTGGGAATGACCGCAATGATGGTTTACAACTTCGGAAGTGCAATACTCAGGGCTATAGGTGATACGAAACGACCGTTGTATTTTCTTATGATTTCCGGAGTTGTCAACGTTGCACTTAACCTGTTGTTTGTACGGCAGTTTAATATGAGCGTACTTGGTGTTGCGTTGGCAACTGTTATAGCTCAGATCATATCAGCTTTGTGTGTTGTAGTTTGTCTTGTAAAAGAAAAGAACGGTATACAACTTGAGTTCAAAAAGATGAAAATAGATATGAATATGCTCAAACTGATTTTGAAAATAGGGCTTCCGGCAGGATTTCAGGGTTGTCTGTTTTCACTTTCAAATGTTTTTATCCAGTCAGCGGTAAACTCATTTGGTGATACAGTAGTTGCAGGAAATTCGGCGGCAAGTAACATTGAAGGATTTATATATGTGGCAATGAATGCTTTTCATCAGGCTGCAATTTCGTTTACAAGTCAGAACGTAGGTGCCGGAAAATATAAACGTGTAAATAAGATTTTATATGTAGCACAAGGATGCGTACTTACAGTCGGTCTTGTACTTGGCATAGCAGTAGTTTTGTCAGGAGAATTTCTTCTTGGATTGTATACTGATGAACCTGCAGTTATTATGGCGGGAATGGACAGACTGAAAATAATTTGCATTACATACTGTCTTTGCGGAATGATGGACGTTATGGTAGGAATGCTCAGAGGCCTCGGCTATTCGGTAATGCCTATGATAGTTTCGCTTATAGGAGCGTGTGGTCTGCGTATACTCTGGCTTTCTACAGGATTCAGACTTGAACAGTTCCACACAACAGATATGCTGTATATAACATATCCCGTAAGCTGGAGTCTTACGCTTATAGCACATATTATCTGCTATGTAACAGTAAAAAAGAAAATCAACCTTCAGAAAACAGATATAAAATAACTTTATAATAAAATCCATAAAATGCATGAAATTTGAAAGAAATCTTTTTAAAATTTTTTTATTGATATAAAAAAGAAACTCTTCCCTTTTAGTGCTTTTTTATGGTATAATGTATTTGTGATCTTTTTAAAAAAAATAGTTTATAAAGACCGCATAGCACCGGGAAAAGACCCCGTAGTGCAAGTTTAAAGAGAATTGGAGTAGATATTGAATGAGCATTCGTGTTGGTATTTTTGGCTATGGAAATTTAGGACGCGGAGTGGAACTTAGCATTGCACAAAATCCTGATATGGAACTGGTTGCAGTTTTTACACGTCGTGATCCGTCAAAAGTAAGCATTGTAAGCAAGACCGCTAAGGTAATGTCTGTAGACGATGTTGAAACAATGAAAGATAAAATAGATGTAATGATCCTCTGTGGCGGAAGCGCAACAGATCTTCCTGTACAGACACCTGCACTTGCAGAACATTTCTGCGTAGTAGACAGTTTTGATACTCATGCAAAAGTTCCGGAACATTTTGCAAATGTTGACAGTGCTGCTAAAAAGGGCGGAAAGACAGCTGCTATTTCAGTAGGCTGGGATCCGGGTATGTTTTCATTAAACCGTCTTTATGCTGAAGCTGTACTTCCTGAAGGCGAAACATACACATTCTGGGGACGTGGCGTAAGCCAGGGTCACTCTGACGCAATACGCAGAATAGATGGTGTAGCTGACGGAAAACAGTATACTATTCCTGTAGATGAAGCACTTTCAAAAGTAAGAGCAGGTAAACAGCCAAAGTTTACTACAGCAGACAAACATATACGTGAATGTTTCGTTGTAGCCAAAGAAGGCGCTGATCTTGCACGCATAGAAAACGAAATCAAGACTATGCCTAACTACTTTGCCGATTACAACACTATTGTTCATTTTATAAGTCAGGAAGAACTCGACAGAGATCACAAGGGAATTCCTCATGGCGGTTTTGTAATAAGAAGCGGAAAAACAGGCGAAAATAAAGAAAATACACACGTAATAGAATACAGCCTTAAACTTGATTCAAATCCGGAGTTTACAGCAAGCGTTATAGTTGCTTATGCAAGAGCGGTAGTAAGACTCTACAACGAAGGAAATACAGGTTGCAAGACAGTATTTGATATTCCTCCTGCATACCTTAGTACAAAATCGGCAGAAGAACTCAGAAAAGAACTTCTCTGATATTAAAAAATATAAGAAAACCACCGCACATCTATAGTATGTACAGTGGTATGTAAAAGGTCAGCTGAACATTAATCAGCTGACCTTTTTGGTGTCTTTGCAAGTTTCCTTTTTACAGCATCTTCCTCTTCTTCAGAACAAGTGCAATGGTAATACATATTATAAGGATCAGTACACATATTATTCCAAATCCCCATGGTGACTCGGCCAGTGGCATACCTTTTGAATTTACGTTCATTCCGTAAAGTCCGGAAACGATAGTGGGAATAGCCATTAAGATAGTGATGGAAGCGAGTGTTTTCATTACGTTATTGAGTTTACTGTCGAGGAGAGATGACATGAGTTCACGTGTTCCGCGCATTATGTCACGATATATCTGTGCCATTTCGATAGCCTGTTGGTTTTCTACTATAACATCTTCGAGCAGGTCACGGTCTTCGGGGTATTTTTTTATACTGCTGTATCGGGAGATCCTTTCGAGTACAAGTCGGTTTGCTCTGAGTGATGTGTCGAAGTAAACCAGATTTGACTCAAGTTCGTGGAGCATCACGATATCTGATTCGTCTGTTGTTTTACGGATTTTTTCTTCTATCTCTATTCTTTTTTTATCTATTATGCGAAGATCCGCCTGATAAAGCAGACAAGTACGAAGAAGGATCTGATAACAGAATTTTACTTGCTTTTTTGTACTGAATCCCCTTACATGATTTTTAATGAAATAATCAAGGACCTGAGTAGGAGCAGAGCATATAGTTATAATGACACTGCTGGTCCATATGATGCCGAGCGGTATTGTCGTATATGCCTGTTGCTTATGTCGTATTTCGGTAGAAGGAATGTCAAAAAGAACGACAATATAGTCTTCTTCGGTATCGATACGTGAACTTTCTTCCTGGTCAAGAGCGGCTCGTACGTCGGAAATATCTATTCCGTATGTTCGTGTGATTTCCAGACATTCTTCGGGAGATGGGGATATAAGAGATATCCATGCACCATTGAGGTATTCGTCAATTTCCCTGAGGTTTCCGCCGTCTGTAATATACTTGTTTATCATCAAAATCACTTCTCTTTCGGTATCGGATTTCATACTAATAGTTTACCACAAAAAATGTATATTGTCTACTTAAAATTAATTCGAAGGCAATGATCACTGATAGAATCGATAGTAGCAGTGTTGCAAATTGACGAAGTAAACGGTTAAAATAACTTAATTATCAGTCGAAAAAAACGAAAATCTTTAAAATGGTCTCGGATTGACGGAAATGCTTGATTTTAGAATATGATTATGTTATAATATTACAGGTAATGATTTGGGATAAGCAGTTTACACTGCAATAAAAATGGTGGATAACAAGTGACTTTATAGCAGGTCCTTGTTTTTTGTTTGTAAGGAGAAGATTTTTTTTGTATAACAAAGCTTTTTTGTTTAACGGAATATGTTCAAAGCCTGAAAAGTTGCGACAAAGTCTGTCACCTGCCGACCGTGATAAATACGATATATATGTTGAAGAGGTATTTAAAAGGTATGGTCTTAATACAAGTCTGATTGATAATAAAAAAACAGACAGGCTTGTAGCAGGAGCACTTATGTCAACCATAGCAGACAGAGTTGTTTATGAGGCGTTCAGAGAAAAAGGCATAGTTCCTCAGATAGGTTGCGGTTACAGTTCAGGGCTTGTCGGTGCATGTGCTTGTTTTTCATCGATATCATACGATGTTTCATATGATATTATATTCTGTAACAGAAATACAGTACTTGCCCTTGAGCAGAATGATAAACATTTTGATATGGGTGTTATCATAGGAATGGACGGCAATGATATTTCAGAAATCATACAGAGTACAGGTGAATCTGAAAATGTAGTTATAGGAAGTGTCAACTCGCGTATATGTTCCATGATAACAGGCAGAGAACCTTCAGTAGCCAGAGTTCTTGAGGCTGCAACAAATGAAGGAGCGTTGAAAGCTATAAAAATGAATGTCGGAATGGCTTATCACACACCTTTGATAGAACCGTATGCAAGCGCATATCAGAAGCTTGTGTCAGAGGTAGATTATAAAGACCCGGAATATCCTATAGTTTCCGTATTTACAAATGAGCCTATGATGACAGCAGAGGAGATCAGAGAAGAACAGATAAAAGATATCATAACACCTATGAGATGGGATCTGTCCATTGCAAAAATGGAAGAACTCGGAGTAACAGAGTTTTATGATACAAGCGCAGATGGTGCAATAAAGAAGTTTTCAAGACTTAAAAAGAGATCTTCTAAAATCTATACATATGCAGATCTGTGATATTTTTATCGAGCGTTGTTTTTATGACAATGCTACATAACAGGCAGAGAAAGCTTTCTGCTGTAATCAGGTTTAAAGTTTGCTTTTACTAATAAAAAAGTAAAGCTTTAAGATATTTTATTTATAAGTTTCAAACATTACTTGGAGGTAAATTATGAAAGAAATTACAGAAGCTATAAGACAGGAAATCAAGGATATGATTTTTGACTACTATGCAGAGGAATGCGAAGTTGACAGAGACGAAATAACAATGGAAACAAATCCTCAGGAAGAACTCGGAAGCGATTCACTCATGTTCGTTGAACTTGTTGAACTTACAGCTGACAAGTATGATCTTGATATAAAGCTTCAGAGCATCGGTAAATACATGCTTAAAGCACCACTTAACACAATGGCTGACGTTGTAGATGTATTCTGCAAGGTTTATCAGTACGGAAATGATATAGTTAACCTTTCGGAATAATCACGTATGGTAAAATCTAATATTTCATCAATTTACGCAGAGGGTTCTACAGCAGTACTTACATTGGAGAACGGTGCTAAGAATCTGCTTACAGAGCCTGAGTTTATAGATACAGATGTTTTCTGCAAATGGATAGATGAACATCCTGAGCTTACATCTCTTGTTATTACAGGAGCAGGACGTCATTTTTCACACGGAGCAGATGTATCTCTCTTTTCCGGTTCTGATACAGATGGTATTTCCAGGAAACTGGAAAAGACAAGAAAACTGCTATGTATCATAGAGAACCTGCCTCTTATTACTGTTGCCGCTATAAATGGCGGATGTTTTGGCGGAGGACTTGAAATAGCACTTAGCTGTCAGTTCCGTATATCCTCAAAACGTTCATTTTTCGGGCTTACAGAAGTAATGCATGGTGTAGTACCGGGAATGGGTGGTATGGAACGTATGTATCGCCTTCTCGGAAAAGAGAAAGCTCTGATGATGTGTCTGAGAGGAGAAATGATATCCGCATCAGATGCAAAGCAGTATGGTCTTATTACAGATATAGCAGAAGGAAACTGTCTGGAGAGTGCATTTGAATTTATAAAATCACTCACCGAAGGAAAGAGTACACTTCAGATTCGCAGTATTGTTGAAACTATAAACAAGGCTGCCAGACTTGAAGAAGATCCTTCAAAGGGAAAATTTGAAGCAGTTTTACGTGGATTGTCGGAGAGATAGTATGAAAAGTATATATCATCTGACTGTACGCGGATATGAACTTGATTCATTCGGACATGTAAATAATGCTGTATATCTGCAGTATGCCGAAGCTGCAAAATGGGATTTTTTTAATCAGACCGGCCTTCTTGAGAACATCACAGCAGATGGATATTTTCCGGTTATACTGGAAAATAATCTTCGGTATATGCATGAACTTAAGATGATGGATGAAGTTGCTGTTGAAACCACATGGAAGTGCGGAAGCAGTATCATGGAGTACAAGCATATTATAAGAAATCAGACAAGTGGTCAGATTGCCTGCAAGGTAACAGGAAAGCTTGTTTTTGTAAATAATGAACGGATAATATGCGATGTACCTGATTTTATAAAAAAATACGTGGAGTGCAATGAACTTGAAAATAGAAACATATAACAATATTGTTTTAGTAGAGTCCGATTCGCCACAGGATATATTTCAGAACAGCGAAGCAATAAACGATCGCCTTGAAAAAGGTGCAGCTGTTCTGATAGTAAATATCGGTGGAACGTTTAGTCTTCCTGAGGATAATGTACTCAGGGAGAATATACAGGAATATTTTAAAAATATAGATGCTCTTACTATCGGAATGAAGTCTGATTTTTCAGAGGTTTCTTTTGACGGTATGACATTGTTTGACATACGTACAGGCAATACGGCATACAGTCTTGGTCACGACATTAAGCTTTCCGATGAGCAGTTAAAAAAATATGAAATTATGTGCGGTCGCAAAGAAGCACAGCGTTACAAAGATTTTTTAGAAAAGAAATCTGATGACCTTTTTGCCACAGGGCTGGTAAAGGTAATGGAAACAGAGTCTGAGCTTAAAGACAGTGTTACAGACTATGCCCAGAGATTACTTAAAGAAAAGTCTCCGTTTCAGATTAAAGCTTTGATATCATGCTTTATGTATGCAAGGACAGGTGATACCGAGCTTGTTATGCGTGAAGAATCATGTCAGTTTTATAAGTTGATCAAGGAAAAATCGGAGGCTGGTATTAATGGAACAGAATAATGAGTATTTTGTTATTTCCGAGGAAAACGGTATACTTGTTCTTACGATGCAGGCACCGGGAAATAACCTGATGACAGATGAGTTCTTCAGACAGTATGAAGAACTTATGACAGAAATATCTAAGAAAAAGAAATTAAAAGGTTTGATAATAAAAGGAAGTGCACGTCACTTCAGTGTAGGAGCAGATGTAGGGTCGCTTGCAGAGCGTTCTTCAACAGAATCAGAAACAATGAACGGTGATTATGATTTTTCACAAGGTCATGTAAAACAGAAAAAGCTTGTAACATTTCTTCACGATCTTCCTTATCCGGTTGTAAGCGTAATAAGCGGTTTTTGTATCGGTTCGGGAAGCGAGATCGCTGTAAACAGTCACATACGTATATGTGAACCGACAGCGAGAGTAGGACAGCCCGAATCAACATTCGGTATATTGCCTGCCCTTGGCGGAATAGCAAGAAGTGTGGAAATATGCGGTTTGTCAAAAGCTATACAGCTTGTGTTTACCGGTGAACTTATTCCGGCGCAGGAAGCATATGAAATCGGCTGGGCTGATATTATGGCTGACAAAAAGCAAGGTCTGAAAAAAGCAATTGATCTGATTGAATGGATATCTGCAAATGTTTCGGAGTATAAACCAAGTGAAACAGAGTGCTATATTTCGGAATTTCTAAAAAACGAAGGAGACATTGATTTATGAAAATCGGAATAGTTGGATACGGCAAGATGGGCTGTGAGATATTTCACGGTTTGTTTGATAAAAATGATTTTATGCCGTGGGTAACTGTAGTTTGCATAGAGGATACAGAGATACACACTGTTAAGATACAAAAAGAGTTGGATAAGGCGTTGCGTCGTAAAAAAATCACAGAAGATGTTTACAACGAAAAATGCCGTAAATTTGCCTTCGTAAATTCACTTTCAGAATTATCGGGCTGTGATATAGTAATTGAATGTATCACAGAAGATCTGGAGGAAAAAAGGAAAGTATTCAAAGAGCTTTCTGAAATTGTATCAGAGCAGTGTATTTTTGCGTCAAATACATCTTCTTTATTGCTTGAAAAGATATTTGAAGATGTACCAAATCCGGAACGTTGTATAGGAATGCACTTTTTCTATCCTGTAAAACTTTCGGGATTTGTAGAGATAAATAAATTGTCAGTCACACATGATAAGACAGTAAATGCAGTCAGGGATATATCTTCTCAAATCGGTAAAAATACAGTGATTTTTGAAAATGATTATCATATGTATATGAATCAGTTTATATCACTGGCTGTTTCACAGGGAATATACAGTACAGAAAAAGCAGGAATAAAGGTCAGGGATAGTATGGAGATATTATCTGAGATTTTTACAATGCACGGTTTGTTTGGTATGATAGACAGTATAGGTCTTGAGTTGTTACGAAGAAGTTCGGGTAATTTTCAGCTTGAGAGAATACAGCCTGTCGTAAAATACGGTGATTCATGGATGGAGAAATGTGTCTGTGACGGTTGTCCGGGAGTGCCGGGGACATTTTTGTCATATATGGAAAATAAGCAGTCAGCTGAAAGCGGAAATATTGACGCAGAAGAGTTAAAATGCACTGTTATTTCCGTATTGCTTAATGAAATAGTACATATGGCAAGTGAAGTTACAGATCCTGATATAGTTTCTGAAGCGGTTGCTGATGCTGTTGGTATCGAAGGAAAATGGAGCGATTATTATAAAACCTACGGTTATGAACGCATAAGCAATGTTCTTGAAATACTCAGAAATGATACAGGCTGGGAGTTGTACACACCGGCAGATAAAAGTTTATATGATAAATATTTAGATAAAGAAAGGTGATTAAATATATGTCTAAAGTATTGATAACAGGCATGGGCGCAGTTACTTCAATCGGAAGTACCGTTGCAGATTACTGGAATGGTCTTGTTGAAGGAAAATGCGGTATAGATAAGATAACAAGAATTCCGGTTGATGATCATGAGTCTAAAGTAGCTGCTCAGGTAGATGATGAGTTTGAAACACTCGTTAAGAAATACTGGAAAAAACGTCAGCTTAATGCTACTACAAAAGCTATGAGAATGACTCTTGCGTCATCAGGAGAAGCAATAGATGATAGTGGTGTTGATTTTGATACAATGAACAAAGACAGAGTAGCTCTGATATATGGTGTTATAAACAACTCATACAGAGATGCCGAAAAGGATACTCCACTCAATGCTATTCTCAAAGATACACCAAGTGTTTGCCCTGCACTTGTTTCTATAAAATATGGTCTTAGCGGAACATCATTCAACGTTTCCACAGCTTGTGCTTCATCCGCTTATGCTATGGCACTCGGTGCACAGCTTATAAAGTGCGGAATGTATGATATGGTATTGATAGGCGGAATGGGTTCTATGGTATCCCATGCAGCTATAAAGGGCTTTAATCAGATCATGGCGATGTCTGTATGCGAAGACCCTAGCTGTGCGTCTGTACCTTTTACAGCAAATCGTGACGGTTTTGTTATGGGTGAAGGTGCAGGAACAGTTATTCTTGAATCAGAAGAATCAGCAAAAAGAAGAAATGCTAAAGTTTACTGTGAACTGGCAGGATACTCTATGTATGGAGAGGCTCACGATCTTACAGCACCTCTTACAGATGGTACAGGCATGGAGAAAACAATGAGAATGGCTCTTGAAAATGCAGGTATCTCAACTGAAGATGTAGACTATATAAATGCACACGGTACATCTACTATATTGAACGACAAGTATGAAACAATGGCTATAAAGAGATTGCTCGGAGATCACGCAAAAGATGTTCCGGTGTCCTCAGTCAAGGCAGCTATAGGTCATACTCTCGGTGCAGGAGGCGTTCTTGAAGCTATAGCTTGTATAAAAGCGATAGAAACAGATATCCTTCCGCCTACAGTGAACTATAATGTACCTGATCCCGAACTGGATCTCGATTACATTCCAAATAAAGCAAGACAGAAGAAAATAGATGTTGCTTTGTCAAACTCATTTGGTTTTGGCGGTCATAACGCAACACTTGTTTTCCGCAGATACAGTGAATAATTACGAAAAGGAGTATACCTGATGCCGATTTGTCAGATGAAAACAAACTATAAGATGGACGAGCAGATAAGGAAAGCTTTTTTATCAAAGACAGCAGATCTGCTGTCGGAAATTCTTGAAAAGCCTCTGCCTGCTGTTATGGTTATGTTATCAAATGAACATATGTATATGAACAATTCAGATGATACCGTTTTTTTTGCTGAGTTTCGTTATATACGTGATTTTAAGGACGAGCAGGAAAAGTCCGGATTTTTAAAAATGTTTGCAGATCGTATGCTCGGACATATACAGGAGTATACAGGCGTAGATCCGTACAGGATATATATGCAGTTTACAGAAATGGACCGACAGGGGGCATGGAAGTATACTCCATGAGTAAAAAAAATAAAAAGATTATGATATAGGTGTAAAACAGAAAGGAATAAATATATAATGAAATGGCGAATTCGTGATTTGTTAAATCCGGTTGTAACAAGAACACTTTTATACGGAGCAAATTCTTTTGATATGGAGTATATTCTCCAGAAAATGGACCAGATCAAAGTTATGAGCGGAAAGCAGATCAAAGTTGTATGGCTTGGAGAATGGGAGAGAAAAGCAGAACACTATCTTAAATATGCTCAGATGTCAGAGGAAAAGGGAAATATAATCTCTGCAAGAGAATACTATAAAATGGTTACACGTTGCCACTATGCATGCTATATGATAAATTCTGATGATATAGAGCAGAAAAGAGAAATCTATAAAAATCTTGAAAAGTATTATAAAAAAGAAGTTTCACTTCGTTCAAATCGTGTTGAATTTATTGAGATCGATACAAAGGGCGGAAAGATACCGGCTTACCTTCATTTCCCCGATAACGGAAAGTCAGGTAAGTATCCATGTGTAACAACATATTCGGGTATCGGAAGCTGTAAGGAAGAACTCGATCTGTTGTCATCAGCACTCAACGAACGTGGAATAGCAGTACTTAACGTTGATATGCCGGGTACAGGTTCGGCTCTTTTTGATTATGACCTTAAATGTATCGGAGATCAGCTTGATGATGCATTTGACGCAATATCAGCTTATCTTGAATCAAGAGAGGATATCGACTCTGAACGTATGGCAAACTATGGTCTTTGTATGGGCGGAGGATATGCATTCCGTGCTTCTGCAAAGAGAGAAAAGACAAAGTGCTGCGTAAGTTTGTTCCCGCTGTTTCTTAACTTTGCGGATATGGAAAACATACCGATATGGATGAAACGAGGAAAATGGTCTGCTTATCAGTACGGAGAGTATGATGATTATCTCGAACGTATGAAGAGCATAGAAGAAGGTAATATATCATGTGACTTCCTTATGGTTCACAGTGATGATGATAACTGGATGGATACAGATGCGTCTGTTAAACTTTATGACAGGGCAAAGGGGTATAAGGAGCATATACTTGTTGAAGAAAAACCGGCATATGCGTCAGAAGAAACCATTATGCATGCTATGCCGGTAGGAGAACAGTTCCACTGGGTCAAGCATATTGCGGCAGATTTTCTTGCAGAAAGGCTGAAATAATGAATAAGAATACTTTTTTTGATACTTATACTTCAATGGCGGATGAAAAACCTGAAAAGGTACTTCTCCGTATTGATGACAATGAGCTTACATACGGTCAGTTTATGAAAGAAACTGCTGTAATAGGTTCAGGTATGAAAAAACTTGGAATAAATAAAGATGACAAGATCGGTATCGTAATGCCAAACAGCATAGAATGGTATCTTGTATTCTGGTCAGCTATACGTATAGGCGCACAGCCTGTTCCGATAGATCCGCAGAGCGGAAGTCTTGAACTTTCACGTCTTATTCCTGCTACTACTATAAAGATGTGCTTTGCTTCTGAAAAGTACAGAAGCAATAATATAGTAAACGCACTCAAAGAGCTTGTACCATCAAAGTTCCCTCTTCAGAAAGTAGTTTGCTATATGGAATCAGAGGAAAAGTTTGAGTCAGATGAGTTTATTACTTTTGAAAAATTCAGAAATGACTTTTGTGGTGAAGAATGTGACATTTATGTTCCTGAAGATGATCATATCATGTCACTTGCATGCACATCGGGAAGTACAGGCACACCAAAGGTCTTATCTGTTCCTTACTACGGATTTTATCAGGCAGAAAAAGATATAAGCGATTATCTTGAATTTGGCGAAGATGATGTTATGATGATAGGTATGACACTTTATCATCAGGGCGGTTTCGGAATGGGACTTCAGAATACTGTAAAGGGCGGAACAGTTATGTATCAGCCACAGTTCAATCCTGTTACATTCCTTGAAACAGTTCAGAAATATCATGTAAACGTAATACAGCTTACAGCGACACTTGCAAAAGTTCTTCTTTCCGTTCCCGGTTTTGAAGAGTATGACCTTTCAAGCGTAAAGGTTTGCTATTTTGCAGGAGAAGTTCTTCCGCGTGAAGTTGCAGATATATTTGTAAATGACCTTAATATCAGAGTTATAAATGTTATCGGTTCTTCTGAAACAGCTACAATGGTAGTATGGGATTCAGCATTTGACAATGATACTGATCCTAGTGATTTCCGTAAGCTTCCGTTTACAGATGTAAGAGTTCTTGGAATGGGTGACAAGGAAGTTGCTGACGGTGAAGTAGGTGAACTCTGCATTTTCACTGACGCAGTAATAACAGATTATTTTGGAAATCCTGAACTTTCTGCTGAAAAGATAATAAACGAAAACGGCAAGAGATGGTTCCGCACAGGAGATCTTGTACGTAAGATCGAAAACGGCAGAGTACGTTTTGCAGGAAGAAGCAAACGTATAATCAAAAGAGGCGGAAATCTTGTTCACGCAGAAGAAGTAGAAGCAGCACTGCTTACACACCCTAAGATCGCAGCAACGGCAGTAACAGCCGAAGACCACAAGATCATCGGTCAGCAGATAGTTGCATATGTTCAGCTTGCCGAAGGCGTTGATAAGATGACTCGTGGTGAGATAGCACGTTATTTTGACGGTAAGCTTTCTGCATACAAACTTCCTGATAAAGTGGTAGTTGTTGAAGAAATACCAAAAGATATCGGTAAGATACAGTTTAAATATCTCAGAGAAAAAGCAAAAGTTTAAAAATAACGAAAGGGAGTTTTATTAAAATGCCAGAATTAACATGGGATATATTCAGAGAAAGCATTTCTGATTATGTAGGACTTGATATTGAAGAAATAAATAAGGATACAGATGTTTTCGAGGACCTTTGTCTTGATTCACTCGGACTTTTCGGACTCGGAGCACATATCACAGATACATTCAAGAGAAACGTACCTGTTTCATCTGTTGCTTCACTCAGTAAGATAGGCGAGCTTTTCGACTTGCTCGTAAACGAAGGTGTACCGCAGGAGGACTAAGATGAAACTTCTGATCTTACCTCATGCAGGAGGTTCGGCAAGAGGTTACTGCGTTTTTAAAAAGTTTCTTGC
Organism: Ruminococcus sp.; assembly: GCA_015066745.1. Classification (GTDB taxonomy): domain Bacteria; phylum Bacillota; class Clostridia; order Oscillospirales; family Ruminococcaceae; genus HUN007. The sequence goes on from SVNW01000020.1 coordinate 52,146, forward strand.
AAACGGGATAGAACTTATTCCTGCAGAGCCTGCAGGCAGAGGATCACGTACAGCCGAAGCTTGTTTTGATGATATAACAGAATGTGCGACAGATTTGCTCAGACGAAATCGTGAGCATATAGAAAACGGTGATTATGCGGTATTTGGTCACAGCATGGGTACACTGCTTGCCTTTGAGTTTGTAAGACTTGCAGTTAAGGACGGTTTGCCGGCACCAAAGCACGTATTTCTTTCGGGAAGATGTGCGCCCGATGAAGCGCCGGGATTATTTTCAGAAGAAGATGATATATCAGACAGTGATGTAGTAGATGTTTTTATAAAAAACAAATTACTGCCTGATATGATACTTGAAAATAAGGAAATGCTCAATATGATATCAAAGATCATAGGTGCAGATGTACGTATGGTCGAAAAGTACAGACCGACACCAGAAACTTTTAAGTTTCCGTGTGATATAAGTGTTTTGTACGGAACTGAAGATGAGCTTTTAAGTGGGGCAGGCGTAGACGGTTGGAAACGTTTTGCTCAGAAAAACTGTGATATTCATTCTTTTTCGGGCGGACATTTTTATTATAATGATAATAAA